>JAJRSN010000257.1 GCA_024278715.1 Calditrichota bacterium | reverse complement strand
ACGCAGATAAGCAAAGGCGTCCGGATTGGAGGTATCCAACACATAATATTTCGTATCCCGACGACTGCCCCAACGCCATTCATCGTAAAATTTCATCTTAATTATTGGTTTACCTTGTTCATCTCTTAAAATCCAATCCGGATGCTCTTTAAATAGTTGGCTAAAATTTCCGACGACAAACGGAGCGATCCAAATACCTGGTCGATAACCATTTTCTTTGATCTTTCGTAAAATATATTCTACTCCGTTGGGAAATTTTTGATTTGAGATAAGCCAGTCGCCACAGTCTTGCTGATAACCATCATCTATTAAAAAATATTGCATTCCCATTTCCTGCCAATACGGTTTAAAGGCAGAAATATATTCTTCAATTATTTTTTGGTTGATAAAAGAATAGTTGTAATACCATGAGCACCAGCCAGTAGTGCGTTCTTCCCGAATTCTTGCATGATGTTCCCGAGCAAACTTTTTCGCCCAGTTTTTCAATGCATTTTCAAGATTTTGATACTGGCTAAAAAATAAATCATCAGATTCTATTAACGTTCCTGCCTTAATCTTTTTATTATCCCAATCACATATTATCTTAATCGTGTTTTTCCCGTTCCTCTTTTCAAAAACAAATCGGTTTATCATTCGCTCAAATTGTCTAAAGCCTAATAACATTCCTCCGTAATCCCGAAGTAAAACCGTAACACCATAGCTTGTTTGGGGTTTATTTAAATCCTTAAATTCAATATAATTTGATCCGTCCCAACTTGTAAATCCCTGACGCAAAAAAACTTTAGCGCCTTTAACCTCATAAGCAATTATTGGGCTAAAATTATTTACCAGTTCAGGGTGGTTAAAATTTTGAAGCGTCGTTTTTAAGTATATTCCATCCGCTTTAATATTGAAGGTTAATACCATTTTTGCCAGAGGGTGCGCATAGCTTATGATAACATTTTTTTCATCTTTCTTTATAATCTGTATATTCTTACCGTTAACCGGTTTGCCGTTTATTGCAGGCAAACAGTGTTCAAGAGTGATGTTGTTAAGTTGGATATTAAAAGAACCATCGGCATTAATTTGAATTCCGGCATAGATATTGCTGATAATTAATAAAGAGATAAGATAAACTTCCAAAAAAGACCTGAATGTTCTGTAAAAGAGAAAGATCATATATAGATTCCTATCTCAATAATATCATTTTTTTTGTCCGTGTAAAATTATCGGCTCGGATGCAATAGAAGTAAATACCGCTTGATACCTGATTTTCAAATTGATCTTTACCGTTCCATACAACATTATAAACCCCTGCTTTTTGATCCTTTGCATCAATCAGAGTTTTTACTTTTTGACCCAACATATTAAAGACCGCTATCGTTACATCAGAAGTTTTTGGTAATGAATAATAAATAGTCGTTACCGGATTAAAGGGATTAGGATAATTTTGCTCCAATGAAAATTCGTCAGGAATTTGTCCGTTAACCGTTTTATTTTCCAAACCTGTTGTTCCGACCAACTTCACATTTACGAACGAATATTGTTCAAAGGCTGTCGCCCAATTATCCCATGATGATTCCATATTTTCAAATAATAACCGCAGACCAATCGAATCTCCTTCTGCCAGGATTAAACCGGATTTTGTATTCTGTGGGATAATCATTTCAACGGAATAACCGTTTGTTGTTGTTTTGCTGAATATTTGAAAATCAGAATCTTCAATAATTCGTCCGAAATGTTTAATATATTTGGAATCGTTATCCCACATCGGAGCGCGATTTCCTATGCTGTCACTATAATTAAGAGCTTCTTCCGAACAATCTAAAATTTTTGCTTCACGAATAGCGCCGGAATTAGGATAGAAACTAATACGATAGTTATCGCTGCCATGCCACCAGCCGTCTGCTTTAGCGTCGATGAAGATTGTCGGAATGGCGTAGGCTTTCATTTTTAAAGCCAGATATAAATAATTGGCGTCCCAATTTACATAAATTTTACAATTAAATGATGATGTTGTTGTAAAATTAAGTTTATCCACAAGCAGATGCCAACCATCTTCAATAGTACCGTTTAAAATGGGCGAAAATCTGGGAATTAAAACATTCACGGGATATAAAGGGTATTTATCCCGATCATCTTGAATGCCGTCGTCATCGGTATCGCTTATATTTGGATTTGTTCCCTCATAAATTCCGGCTTTAATTTCCTGATAATCGGATAGACCATCGCTATCGCTGTCCTTATTCAAGGAATCGCTGCCAAAGCGTATTTCATCCAGGGGAACGCGAATATCATTGTCGGGTATGCCGTCGTTATCAATATCTTCGGATTCCAATATCTGTCCGCGGTAACCTTTTAGCGCCAACCAATTATGAAAATTGCGATATATCTTGGCTTGAAAATCATATTCTTCTCCGCAGGCAACGGGAAATTCCCACGGCATATCGCCATGATACATCTCCGGATTACCGTTATCATTATAGATATCGTCCATAGCATGTTGAAACTCATGGGTGAAAAGCCATGTTAACCCGTAATTTATATTAGGATCATAAATCGGATAAGGCGCGGCTTTAATACCCCGGGCGGCTGCCCAGCAAATATGAGAGAAACCGGTGGAGTTCGGAGGTCCCATAAAACTCCAAGACGGGGTTCCGTAGCTCCAAAAACCCGATGTTGCGGAGGAAATACGAAATATGGCGTCATATTGTAAATCTTGTACTCCATATTTATGAAGATCGTTTTCCACTTTGCTTATGCTATAGTCAGACGGATCAGCTTTAAGATATTCATCAATAATCAAATAAGATATATCCAAATTCATTTTTAATCCTGAATTACGCCAGTAAAACAAACGGGCTTTTTCAATCATCTTCTTTATTTTTGGAATTTCTTCGGGAAGGATATCGCCGCCGCTTGTATGCGTGTAAAGAACAACCAAAATTTCAAGAGAGGCATATTTTGTATATTTGTCCGCCTGATCGTCCGTTGTTGCCGATATCTCTTCCGAAGCGCTAAGTTCATTCCCCTGAAAGTCACGGCTGTGTATTATGTAAAAATAAGTTGTGTTTTCATTCAAACGAGAATCCGTATAACAGGTATCCGCGTCTAAATAGGCGATCGGCTGTGCAGGGTATTCGCCTCCTTCAACTCTTCGGTACAGATTGTACCCCGCAATGGGGATACTGCCAATTTCCGTAGCAGGCTTAAACTTTAACTCAACGGTTGTATTACGAGGTATGACGGAAGTAATAATTATCGGAGGTATTGCCCTCACCTCTTCGCTTCTGGCGCTTATTAATCCTGTTGAATCTTTGGCAAGAATTAAATATGCGTATAAATGGTTCGACTCTACCGAGGTATCCCGATAAGTTGAATCACTATTTACTTCGGCAATTTTATAATACTGATAACGCGCTCTGCCATCATCCAATACATCGTTAATATCCCGACGATAGATCAGATATTTTAGACCTGGAAGAGAAGTCCAACTGAGATTTATGTTATTATTATCCAATTCGGTAGTCAAATTTTTTACCGGAGGAAGGTATGAATCCGGCGAGAGCTTAAGGTGAAAATTTAATGAACTAAACGGAAGCTCGTCAATTTTGTCTTTATCCTTACCCTGTTCTTTTGTTATATTACAGCTAAAAATTAGTGTAAATGAATCGCCGACGGCAATTTCAGGATTTATAAAATTTCCTAATTCAACTCCGATCAATCCGTCCCCGTTAATATTAGATTCTCCCACAGCCCAGCGCGGGCATTGATCGGTTAAAATTGTACTGTCATTATCATTTAACATAACAATAAAAGAAACATCCGGCGGCAGATGTTCGCACTTACTTAAATCGGAATGGTAAACAATAGACCGTTTATAAGCATAGTCGTCAATGCCGGGTTGTGCATGCCCCGCAGAAATGGTCAAGAATAAAATAACCTGCATTAATACTGCAAATTCAATAAAAATTAATTTTATTCTGTTTTTCATATTTTCCTCCTTGACGGTAAAAAGCTATAATTTTAAAGTGGATATTACAGCCCGGCTTCTTATTTTTGTTTTAACCAAGAGAACCATCAATTAACCTTTTAAATTACTATTGTAACAAGAAAAATCTACCTATTTTATTAAAACGCCATTTCACTTGAAGCGCGGTAAAAGTAACTTTAATAACTAAACTAATTACAAGAGATCGCGTCATTTATTCTTTAAAAGGATAATCCCAATGTGAATAAATTTCTGTCGCCAATAATGCCAAAATTAGAATAAGCATAATCGATTTTCATTTTGAGATTTGCAATAATAATTTTAAGTCCGCAGCCTACAGACCACGATTCTTCATCCAGACCAAATTTATAACCGGCTCTTAAGGCTAAGTTATTATAATTATATTCCGTACCTATTCTAAGTTTTTGTTCTGCATCTGTCGATTTAATGGTACTGAAGGCGAGGGTCAATATATGCCTTCCATATTTGATCGGTTCAATTGCAGCGCCAAATGAAAAATTAGTGGGTATGGCGTATTGTTCTTTAATAAATTTTATTTCTGGACCAAAATTAACAATTGACATACCAAAACGGAATCCGTGAAAATCGGTTAAAAAAATTACGCCTAAATCGGCGGAAAAGGAATTTACCGAATATTTCCACATACTTAAATTCAAATAATTAATGCCGATTCCTAAAGCGACTTTGTCTGTTAAAAATTTTGCGTAACTTAATCCGATTCGATAGTTGCCGACATAAAATGTTTCGCCCGTTCCGTCAGGTTGCAAAGGCGTTCTGACCTTCATTTCATCAGATTGTAAGGTACTTAAGGAAAGGCATGCGGCGCCCGCCTTTCCAAAATTTTTAGCTATACCCAAAGCTTGATAGTTTAAACCTGCAAACCAGGAAGAGTGCGAGGCAAAGATATCAACTGAATGTATTCTGGATAAAGCTGCGGGGTTATAAAAAAAAGCATCCGCACTTTTTGTTACGGCGGTATATGCTTCGCCCAAACCAACTGCTCTGGCGCTTATACCAATTTTAAGAAATTGGGCGGATGCGCTTCCGGGACGTTTGTATCCGCTACCGAAAAGTAACGATGAAAAAAATTGTAAAATTATTATTATCAAAATGAATTTTCTTATCATTTCCACTTTCTCCGCTATTTAATAACGACAAACTTACCGACTTGGACATTTCCATTCTTTTTATCTTTAACCACAAATAAATAAATATCACTGGCAATAGCCTGTCCTACCTGCGAAACAAGATTCCATTCTTCATATCCGCGTTTAGGATCGTTATGCTCCAGCGTTTTCACTAATTCCCCCGATATGGTAAATATTTTTATTGTACAATTTTGTGGAAGATTGATAAATTGTATTTTCCTATCCTGCTCCATCCAAACTCGTCCGGCGGGAGGCGATTCCCACGGCGGCTGATAAGCGGTATAATCTTCATTTCCCATATACGGATTGGGCACTACGGCAACCTTTCCGACAGTTTTAGGAGGTGCTGGTCCGGGGCGCACTTCTAATGCATTATCCTGCAAGCTACTTTCCAAATCCGCAATATTTAATGTCGTATCGGGTAAAGAGAAAGAAGTAACCGAATAAAAATATTTGAAGTTATTCAACAGCCCTTTGTCCGTGTATTCTCGCCGGATGCCGGTGTTAGGTCCATAAAAATTACCCTTTTTATCAAATTGCGCCAAAAGCGTCCAAGGACCGCCGTATCCTTGCGTGCTTTTATAAACCCGATACCCTTCAAAAGGATACTCGATATTATCTCCTCTGTTAGGATCGTGATATTTTTCTGGATCGTCTTTCCATTTTAAGGTAACTTCGTGATTATCGGCATATACTTCTAAAGGCGGGTTGGGAGGGGGAGAAGGCACGGCAAAATTTTTATAAAGAAGCCATTCTGCGGATTTTAAATTTTCATATACGCCTTTAACCCCATCTCCCAATAACTGTACAACGGTAAAGAGCAATGTATCGCCCGGATTAATAGTATATGGTCCTTTGGTCAACCAGAATTGGCTGCCGATCGGTATTCTTTGATTTTTTTCAATTGTCCCTGCGGATAATCTGCGATACAATTCTTCATGATTTGCAGCCACATCCACCCAGTCGGAATACCAAAAAAATGTGGTTTTAACTACTTCTCCGTTATCAGGAGGATAAATTTTATAGGCAATGGGGCTATATGCCAAGCCGTCAACGCCTCCTTCGCTATCTTCGGAGAAAGCAATATCATTTTTTTTATCATACCAAGAAAAATCGTCTCGGGCAAAATCCCATCCTGGCAGTCTTTTTCCCACATTACCGTCACAAAACCAACTAAAATAAGCTTCTTTTAAAGTATCCTTTTTGCTTGTTATCCAAAATTGCAAAATCAAAAACTCATTAAACGGTGCAAAGCCCCAAGCCATTGTTCTTTGAATACATTCAATATGCATGGGTCGGTGACCTGTTATTTTTGTAAAAAAATCGTCTGAATATTTGCAGATAAAATCCTGATCCGATATTCCCACATAATTTTGCCAATATGGATCGCCGGGATCGCCAATATTTACGTGTTCATTTCTTTTTACAACCCAGATCGTGTCCCATTCCGCATCTGTTGGGTACATTTCATCCGGTTCATCCCACGAGTCGGAAGAAGTTACCAGAGTGTCGCCATTAACAATTGCAGCCAGAGCGAATCCAGCCTCACCGAGATGCTCTTCATCCGAACCCAAAGGGAACTCCGTGTAAATCAATCCCGGATATCTGGATTGTTGTCTCCACAAAGCGCCTGTATTAGTCACAACCTGGCGAAAGGCGCCAACATCATGAACTTTATAATCAATAGTAGGATTTCTGTCTTGAGCGAAAAGATTAATCGCCGTAAAAACAAAACATGCAAAACAAATAATAATTTTTCTCATTCTTACCCACCAAATTTTAAAAACCTACATTTAATCCAAGGACAAATCTTCTTCGCGCAAAAAACATTCGCGGATCTCTCAAGCGGACGATTTGTTTCCATGTGTAATAATAAGGATAGGGGTTATTCAGATCGCCATAAGTATAAGGTTTACCGGTCCAATTATTAAAGCCCCAGCTTGTAGTAATATTTTTTCTGTCGAATATGTTTGAAACATCTAACGAAAACCCGATTTTTAGTTTGCCTAAGTTCCAATTCTTTTTAAATCTTATGTCCGTATTTGCTATGTAAGGCGCTGTTTTTGAATTAGGCGGCACATAATATTCCGTGCTGCCTGGTGTGTAAGGATTGCCCGAGCTAAAGGTTGTATTAATTGTCAGGCTCCAATCGTCCGGAATTTTTATGTCGAACAAATTGGGGTTTTTATCCTTTGGAACCGAAAGCGTATATTGTAATAAGATCTGATGCCTTTTATCCCAATTTAATCTTTGTTCACGAATGGGAAGGGGCATATTTGTTTGTGAACGTTGATATAGCTCAAAAGGAGAAGATGTATATCCGTTAGCCCATTGCAAGGTATAAGTTAAAACTCCGCTTGAATAATTTGAATAGCGCTTTTTTAGATTAATTTCAATGCCGCGGGCTCTTCCGTATCCCATGTTCTGAGCAAGCCAAATCGGACGTCCTTTTTTCGGCTGGACCAAACCGTTTACAATAGTATTAGAAATATCTTTTGAATAGCCCTTTACGTCTATGGCTAAATCCTGAAAAATCTGATGCGCAAAGCCGAATTCATAAGCAACGGTTTTTTGCGGCTCCAAATCAGGATTGCCACAAAAAGTATTGGAAAAAGGATCTCTATATAGATTGTCGCTACTTGGCATCTGCTGAAAATGCCCGTAAGAAAAATACATAACGGTTCTCACCGAAATCGGAAAAGAGATGCCTAATCTTGGGGAAAAATATCCTTTAAACCTTCTCAAATTTAATTTAAGACCGGTCACCTTTTCCCATTGTTCAACATATCTCTTTTTTTCTACCGATGAGCCGGGTACGATCCAATCATATCTTAAGCCCGCATTTATTATTAACCCGGAGCTTTCCAGTTTATCCTGTATGTACCAAGAACCCTGACTCGGATATGCTCTAAAAAACCAACGAAACAAGCCGTATTCCGGATAAGGACCCGGCGGTTTGGGAAATTCTGCTTCGTCTTTAAAAACATATTCTCCGTAACGCGTTAAATACCAACCGCCTTGTTGTATATTGGTATATAATAAATCCTTGTATTGATATTCAAATCCTGTTTTAAACAAGTTTGAATTGTTTATTTGAGATGTTATATCAAATTTTGTAGTTAACACTTTGGAAAGATCATTTCGGTAATCATTTGACAAACCGATATCCGTAAAGCCGTCATGATCAACATCGGCAAAAAAATTTGCGCCAACATATTCCAAGCGTTTAGTCTCCTTATTGTAAACCCAATGCCAAAATTTATCAGGTGTTTTACCCCTTAAAGAAGAATGATATTTAACCTGTAAATAGCTTATATGGAAATTATAAAAAGTGCTGGGATTTACGGTATGCTTAAAGGACATAACCAGATAATTATTAATTGATTTGGAATCGCCAATCGAATCCGGAATATTCTTACTGCCCCAGTCAAAATTTGACCACCAGGTATCATTCCTCTGATAGTTAACGATTAGTCTTTTGGAAGAAGAAAATCGATGAGAAATTTTAAGGTTAAAAGTATATTCATTATATTGTTTATCTTTTACATCAAACAATCCAATTAGTTTTTTAGTGTCGCGCTTTCTGTGATTATTAAATTGTGTGTTGGTCCGTTTGAAACTGCCCGATAAAAAAATATAAGTTTTGGAAAAAGATTTTAGTCCCATTTTCGTTAATATTTTTGATGTAATAAATTCCGGTCCTTCCATATAAAAAGAGCCATATTCATACCCTTCTACATTTTTCTGCGGAATAATCATATCCTGTTTAAAGGTGAAATCCGTATTGTATTTCTCTCCGCCTTCACGAGTAATAATATTTATCACACCGGATTGAGCTTCTCCGTATTCAGCGCTAAACCCCCCGGTCAATACATCTATTTCTTCCACAGATTTAATATCGATATTTAATACATTATGCCCGCCAAAAATAGGATGATTTACGGGCATGCCATCTACCTGAAAGAGAACCTCTCCTCCTCCGCCGCCCCGGATATGGATATTCTTAATATTTTCATCCTGCGCCTTTAAAGTATGCCCCCCGCCAACGTTAAGAACCGGGTTTACCGAAGATACGACCGCTCCCGGTATTATCGAGATAACATCCATGGCATTTTCAGCGGAAGGGATATTTCCTATTTCTTCTTTACTTGTAGAACGTTTGCTTGAGGTTAGATCTCTCTGAATTAAAGGTTTTTCAGCAATAGTGACAATTTCTTCGCCTTCCAAAATAGTTTTGGATAATCGAAAAACTACTTTTGTCGTTAAATCAACCCGGACTTCTACGTTTCTTTTTATTTCGGTGGCATAACCTACAATAGATGCTTTTAAAGTATAAATACCCGGCGGAACCTGAATGATGTAATATTCTCCGTTTATATTAGTTGAAGCCCCTAAATTTCTGTCGGGGATAAAGACATTAACTCCTGCGAGAGGCTCTCCGGTATCTTTATCAATCACGATTCCGGCAATTTTACCTGTTGTACCGGCATGAACCTGTGAAATAATAGCAAACATAAGCAAAAAATATAATAATAAGATATTATGTCTTTTCAATGTAACGTTCCTCATCATAAGTTTATAACAAATCTTCCAATATTTTTTGCGCAACTAATTTCGCTTCTTCGGGTCTTATGTAAAGAAGCGGAAAGCCAAATAATATGATGTCAAATGACGAGCCTAAATACCGTATTGCGCATGGTCTATCCTGAAACGTATTTCGTATGCTGGAGTTAGCGGTTTCTTTGCATTGAAATCTATATATAACTCTGGTAAAGGCTCCCGGAGTTATTATGTTTATATTGGTCAAGCCGGCAAAATAGGGAAATCCGTTTATTTCGGGAATATCCGGATTAACATGAATATCCGGATATCCGTTCCTGCCGCGCGCCCAGGCAAATGCCCCGTCAACCGATGGACTTTCATTTGCTCCGACGACGTGGAGATATTCACTTAAAAATGATTCCGATTCATATATCTGAGGAAAACTTGCTCCCAAATCGAATGATTTGATAATACGCCATCCGGAAAGCACTAATTTTCCGCCAGCCTGCAAATATTCGATAAGATATTCTTTTTAGTTTCCTATATTATGTCTGTCAAAATTGTAGTCAGAATGCCAGACAAGCAATTTATACCTTCCTAAAACATCTTTAGGAGGCAATCCGTTTGAAAAATAATCTATTGATGTATCCGGATGAAACAATTCGTTGTAAAAACTATCTACCTGGGCATCACTAAAGAACCCGGGAGTTTGCTTGCCCTCCTTTGTCTCATCTATCATAAGTATATCTTTATCAAATGTCGGTTCAAATAATTTAATGGTAACAACCGCCGGCGTCGGATCGATAATGCCGGTATTATCTTTAGCAACTACCTCTACCGTATGCTTACCGGTTAATGGCAAAACAAATTCATCCGGTGTAAGCACTACCATCGTATCTTCAATCCATGTCCATGCTCCCTGATTATCAACCCGGTAACCGTATTCCACAACTTCGCCGTCTTTATCCGAAGAGCCGAATTTTATTTTAATACCTTGCCACCAGTCGGTTGTTTGCGATAATACAAACAAATCCTGCTTATCGGACGGATATAATATAAATGTTTCGGGGTTGTACGCCTTTACGGTATAAAAATTTTTAACTGCCGGGCTTGGGTCTTCACCGCCGTTATTATCAACAGCCTTTACTTCAAAATGTTGATAATTTAAGTCGTCCGAGGACTCAAAGGCAATGGTTTTACTCGTACTGTCTGTTGTGCGCCATTCGGTTACTACTGAATCGCCTTTAAATAAATGATATGTGATATAACGATATTTATAGCGCGTCACATAACCGTCGGCATCTTCGCCATCCCAGTATAATGTCACGTAAGCGTGGAGAGTATCGCCGTAAACAGGGATATTTGCCATTGTCGTATTCGGCAGTTTGTTCGGATCTTTGGGTTTGGTTGTATAAGAGCAATAGCTTAAAAAATATAAACAAGACATTACGATGATGATCCTAAAAAAATATTTACTTTTATTCATCTTAATAACCATTCCTGTTCATTTATTATCTCAAAAATTGGGGTAAAAATGTAAGTATCACGCCATCGGGTTATCGAATGAAAAGCATTAAATCGGATATATATATCATATTCTTCATTCTGATCAATTTTAAAATTATGATCCAGACTAATTAAAGGTTCATAATCATCGGGAATTTCAATAGGAAATGTTAAGCCATAAATCGTCACATTTTTTGGGGGATAAACTACAAATTCAACCTTTTTATATTCGTTTGGAGGAATATAAGTTTCGGCAATCATTTGAGGAACAAATTTACCCTGTTTCCGCTGCAAAAGATTGTATTCGACCTCTTCATCTTTATACCCGGAAAAATTGGTAAATAATTTGGCATAATTATTATCTTCGGAATAGATTTTCATTTGTCCTATTGTAATAGTAAAGTTATCGCTGTTTGTAACAGTAAGTGAATCAAAACCGATTTTAATAGTCGTGTCTGCAGGATTAGTCACCAAATATATTCTAAGCACTCCCGGATCGGGATTTGAATTCAAGTTATCATTACATCGTAAGAACAGTAAAGTAAATAAAACACTACTTAAAAAGATTAACAGGCGTTTACACTTCATTGGATATTTCACCTCAATTAATAAAAATCATATTTATAAATCTTTGAAAATTTAAATTTATCAATATTAAAAATTTTATTATACAACCAACCATTAAAGCCGCCCCTTTCCCGAAATTTTGCTCTGAAAAGAAGCTCTTGAGTTTTTCATTTCGCTAAAGAACAGATATCACTCATTCCCGATCGGTTTGGAGTCCAATATTATGATTATGGGCGCTTTAAGAGCCAATAACCATTTTGTTTAATTATTATGCGGTTTAAAAATTGGTTTCCGGTTTTAATCCGGTTTTGATCATTGCAGATGTTTCTTCAAAATGGTATTAATTCCGTTTAATAAAATCATCGTAATCTTACCTAACGATTATTCCATATCCTTATTTAACTATTTCCATTAAGCAAAAACATGGTCGTAAAACTTTTTTAAGTATTTTCACTCAAACCATAAAAAGAATCGAAGAATTAAATTAGTATGAATTACCGAACTCTTTTATCGGATCGGGTCATTTTCTTTAAAAAGATTTACCGTCGGTTAAAACCGGAAACTCAATTTCAAAGAACAATAAATTTGAACTTATCACACATAGACCCTGAAGAGCAGGGCATAAAAATATGCCTTACTCTTCATTCTTTGGAGACAGATCTATGTGTGTGCATCTTTACAACCTTATTATCTAACTAAAATCATTTTTTTAACGGCTGAAAATTTTCCGGTCTTCAGACGATAGAAGTAAATTCCGGATGGCAGTTTATTGCCCAAATTATCTTTCCCGTCCCATTTTATTTCATGCGAACCAGCGTTTTGGTTTAAATTTACCAATAGACGAACTTTCTTTCCCAATATATTGTATATTGATATTTCAACCTTGCCAGCCTTAGGAAGTTTATAGCTTATGTTAGTAACCGGGTTAAACGGATTAGGATAATTTTGGGACAATTCATATTCCATGGGTAATTTACCGTCGTTATTTTCGTCTTCTATATCGGTAATATATTCGTAATTCTCAATCCGAAGCTCATCAATATATCCGTTCAGATAGCTATCCGATCCGCCGCCGCCATAACCGACAAATAATGGAAAATTTGTCTTATATTCATTTTTCATATCGCCTATGGGCATAGTATTTTCGAAAACAATTTCATCTAAAGTATCATGCACCGCTATATAAGTAAAATCATTTTCCTCGTCATACAGAAAATATAAATGATACCAAGTATCTGTTTGAACCATATCCGCATCACTTGCATTGTCATAATAAGCTGATCCTGTATAATATCCGGCTAAAAAAGCATTATCGGCTCTGACAAAGCCGTAATAGTTTGTTGTCCACCAGGGATCGCCTATTTTAGCCCAAATTCTTGGATTGCTATTCCAGCTGTCACTTTTACTGAGTAACTTAAAATTTGCTTCAACGCTAAATTTTTTTCCAAGGTCTAACGAGTTGGTATCTGCAAAAGTTACATAGGCTCCGCCTTCAGTGCTATTATCGAGATAAAGGGCTTGCCCCATTCCCGGGAGACTTTGAACGAACCCAACTTTATCCGAGGAAGCCAATCCGTCCGCTTGAGTTCCTGACGCATCGGAGAGATCGCCGTCGAAATGAGCTAATAAAACAGTATGTTCATCCGGAACATAAGGTTTCCATCGATACTCGAATTGTTTGGCATAATTATAGATTTTAATTTCATCCATTAAGCCGTCGTAAAAGGGTCCCGAGGCATCGCCAGGAGCATGCCCGATTTGCAAATCGCCTGTTGTAAAAACAGGAGTTCCTAAAGTAACACGTGTGACTTTGTCAATTATTTTATCATTGGCATCAAGCAGGTATAACGTGGCTACAGTATCTTTAAATACGTAAGCGATATGTTGCCAACTACCCATAGTAACGGCAGAATCACTTGTAAAATTATTCCAGCCTACCGGATCACAATAACTGCCTGCTTCGATAAGTCCCGAAGAGGTGCCTTTAATTTCATAATTAGGCATATACCAGGTAGGCGATCCTTCTTTTATTAGTAAGCGAAGATTTTGCTGTAATGTATTCGGTTTTATCCACATTTCTACGGTAAACTCATAACAGTTCATAAATGGCGAGGCTGCCACAGTGATATAACCGTTTCCATCGGGATTGAATTTTGCGGCATAATTTCCCCTTGCCGCCTCATCTGAATAGGTTACATCTCCGTTAACAGTGCAAACAGCGGAAAATTGTGATTTATCAGCCGGCGTTCCGCTACCTTCTTCAAAATCCAGATATAATACAAGCGCTTTTTCAACAATTATGGCAAAGCTATAATATTCGGCAGGCGCTGTGCTGGGATCAACCGAAACATCATCATTATTATCAACCGCTTCGATATAATAATTAATTGTGGTGCCTGGTTGTTGCCCGGGAATAGATGCCGCAAAGGTGTCTCCTACGGTATTCTCCATGGGAATATCGATCCAACCATCGCCAATATTGTATTTCAAAGTGACCGATTTTATTCCGTCGGCATCCGTAACTTTTGTTTTAACTTCATAAGGGCCCTCTGTATCAGTTGTATTTTTTACGATTGAAGTGCCCAATATTATCGGAGGAATTGAGAATTCTCTTGCAATATTGCTTATACGAACTTCATCCAGGAATCCGTCTAACCATGAATTTCCGCCTCCTCCGCCTTCTCCGATGTGCAGCGGCAAGTCGCTGGTTGCCAAAACATAAGAAGAATCATCGATGGTTAGGTT
>JAJRSN010000256.1 GCA_024278715.1 Calditrichota bacterium | reverse complement strand
GATTTTCTTTCTAAACACGATTTTAAAACCCTGATCGATACCCTGAACTATTTGCAAACCCTTGGAGTGAACGCTATCGAGCTGATGCCGGTGAACGAATTTGAGGGCAATGAGAGTTGGGGCTACAACCCGTCTTTTTATTTTGCGCCGGATAAGTACTACGGACCAAAACAGGATTTTAAGCGCTTTGTGGATAGCGCTCACGCCCGCGGAATGGCGGTTATCATGGATATGGTGCTTAATCACGCGACCTCACAGTGTCCGTTTGTCCGGCTCTATAACGAAGGCGAATACGGACCTCCTACGGCTGAAAATCCCTGGTTCAATACCAAATCGCCAAATACAGCTTATAGCTGGTTCAACGACTTCAATCACGAAAGCAAAGCTACGCAAAAACTGGTGGATCGAATCAACCGATTCTGGATGACCGAATACCATGTGGACGGTTTCCGGTTTGATTTTAGCAAAGGATTTACCAATACTCCCGGCGACGGCTGGGCGTATGATTACAAACGAATTCAGATTTTAGAGCGCATGGCGGATAGGATATGGGATGTTAATCCTTCAGCTTATGTTATTTTGGAGCATCTTACGGATAACAGCGAAGAAAAGGTGTTGGCGGATTACGGAATGCTGCTGTGGGGCAATATGAATTCCAACTACAGCGAAGCAGCCATGGGCTATCATGATAACGGTAAATCCGATCTTAGCTGGGGATTTTATAAAACAAGAGGCTGGAGCAAACCGAATCTCGTCACTTACATGGAAAGTCACGATGAAGAACGACTGATGTACAAAAACTTGACGTACGGTCGTTCTTACGGCGATTACAGCGTCAAAGAATTATCCACGGCGTTGGAACGCATTAAATTGGTAGGCGCTTTTTTCTTTTTGCTGCCCGGTCCTAAAATGATCTGGCAATTTGAAGAACTGGGCTATGACTATTCGATTGATTACAACGGTCGGGTAGGCAATAAACCAATCCGCTGGGACTATTTGAAAAATTCCGAACGAAGAAAGTTGTTTAAGACCTTCGCCGCTTTGATTCGGTTACGAAATAAATACGATGTTTTCAGAACGCCTTCTTCAACGGTGAATTTATCCGTGCTCGGCGGGTTAAAACGCATTAATCTATTTTTTGCCACCATGAACGTTAGCGTTGTGGGCAACTTTGGCGTAAAAGAAGGTTCTATTAAACCCGAGTTTAATCACGATGGCTGGTGGTACGATTTCTTCAGCGGAGATTCCATGTACGTTCAGAATATTGACACAGTGTTAACGCTTCTTGCCGGAGAATTTCATGTTTTCACTGATAAAAAGACGTTTACCCCGGAACCTGGTCTTATTTTAACCGACGTTGAGCAATACACAGATTTAATGCCGGGAACCTTTAAACTTGAGCAGAACTATCCCAATCCCTTTAATCCTTCCACCACAATCGAATTCTATTTGCCAGCCGCCGCGAAAGTTGCTTTACGAATTTATGATATTAACGGGCAATTGGTTAAGGAGTTGTTCAGCGGAAAAGGTAAAAAAGGCTGGTATCGGTTAATCTGGGATGGCACAAATGAAAACAGCAAACCCGTTGCCAGCGGTCTTTATTTTTACAGCTTGAAAACCGAAGAAAACAGCTTTGTCAAAAAGATGATGCTGCTGAAGTAGAAGGGGGAATTTGTTTTTGTTATTTTGAACTTTGAGAGGATGTATCTTCTTCGGCACTAAAAACGGCAAAAAAGTTTAATTGTATTTTTCCGCATGAAAGTAACCTTTATAAGGGTATTTTCATGCGGAAAACTATAACGGAATTAGTACCTTGTTAAACATAGGTCACAACATTATTTCTCTCAACAGTCTTTGGCATGTCTATTGTTTTCATTGCCGGAAACTTTTGCTTTGTTTTTTTCAATTGTAAATCACAGGCTTATTTTTAAATTGGTTTTTCATTTAAGATGCTCTTCCCGGAATAAAGGCTCAACATGGACGGAAATGAAGATGTCGTCTCCGAATTGCTCTTTGAGCGCTGTTTCCAAACGGCTGGCGATTTCATGCGCTTCCACTATTGAAAGGGTGGGATCCACTTTGATGTGCATATCAATGGCGATGGTATTGCCGATGCGCCGCGTCTTTAAATTATGCGGGTATTTCACTCCGGAAATTTCTTTACTGATACCCATTATTTTCGAATTAATTTCATCTCCCAACGAAGCTTCTAACAACTCGTTAAGAGCCTCAAAAAATGAAGTTCGTACAAAATTAAGGATAAAAAAACTGACCAGAATCGCGGCGACCGGGTCAAAAATTGCGTATTTTTTCCCCATAAAATAGGCGCCGGTAATTCCAATGGAAACGGCAACGGAGGTCAATGCGTCGGAGCGATGATGCCAGGCGTTGGCAATAATCGCACTGCTGTTAATCAGTTTTCCTTTGCGCAGCGTGTAGCGATAGAGAAACTCCTTAATAAATACCGAAAGAATGGCTGCAAAAAGAGCGATAAGCCCGGGCTGCTTTATGGGTATGCCTTTAAAGGAATGGTAAATTTCCAATGTGCTGTTAATTAAAATACCGATAGCCACAAAAAACAAAAAGATCGTAATAATAACCGAGGCAAGGGTTTCGATTTTGCCATG
>JAJRSN010000255.1 GCA_024278715.1 Calditrichota bacterium | reverse complement strand
TAATTATATTCAACAAAGAAAATCATTTTTTATTGATTGATCTTCCAGAGATAAACCTTTCTGAAAATTTGCCGTATCAAACCGACATCGACGTCAAAATTTTTGGCTGCTTTTAAAAAAACGGCGTCGGGAATGGAATCGAGAGTCAGGCACTCATTAAAAGCCTGCCGTAAAATGTAATTGTAAACCTTTTTTTCAAAAAGGGTAGGCTCCTCGGGAACGGGAACGGATTTCCACTTTTTGAATTGGATTAAAAATCGTCCTCCCTTTTCATATTTGGCAATGATAAAAGGCTGCTGAAGAACGGAAACAAATAGGGGATAAATAAGCAGTGTTTCCGTGCAGCGATCTTCGTTTTTTTCTATGGAAAGATAATAATACAGAATATTCTCAATTATCTGAGTTCGCGTCAAAGTTTGCGGAATTCGGATTTTAGTAAAGACTTTTGTTTCGGAAGCGTGATAAGCTACAATGGCATAATCGGGTTCAAGGCGCGGAAGATTGCTTAAAACCCCGGCTATCCACTCCCGCGAAAGAGTTAGGGTGGTGTCGTTGGTGATAATTTGTATTGATTGCGGAAATTTGATTTGAGCGTTAGAAATTAAAAGACAAAAGAGCAGCAATTTGGGAATTAACTGAAACATGGTTCAATAGTAATCCTGAAAAACCTGCATTGAGAATATACAAACGGAATTGCGGGAAAAACAAGAGGGAAATTGCCGGCAAAGTGTACGAAGCAAAAAGTAAGGATGAATTCCGCTGTATTTAATCATTAAAATCCTGTAAAGAGAATAGAACTCTAATTTGAATTTTCCGCTCAAAACTTAAAATAAACGACTTCCCGATTGAAATAATATCTTTGCCAAAATTAAATTTGGATAATTTACCACTTGATGGTAAATAATCTACCGGTTGTTGGGAGATTATTTTATGTTGATTAATCGCAACCTTACATCGCAGTTAATTTCTGCCCTTGAATTCAGTCCCGTAACGCTCCTGAACGCCGCCCGTCAGACTGGTAAAAGCACCTTGCCGCAGTTTATTGCACGAGAGTGCAGTATTAACGCTGGATGATCTGACTATTCTACAGGCGGTCGCCAATGATCCGGCATGGTTTTTGTCCGCTTACAATGCGCCTCTAATAATCGAAGAAGTCGGGCGGATGCCCCAATTGTTATCTGTGATTAAAGTTAAGATAGATTCCGACAGGAAGCCGGGTTTGTTTTATTTCCGCACCGCCTCGGGTAAAGAAGTGGATTTTATCCTAAAATTCCGGGACGGAAAATTAACGGGAATTGAAGTGAAGTTTTCGGAGAGCGTTCAAAATAAAGATTTTGAAGGATTGCGCGAACTTTCGAAATTAACGGGAAAGCGTTTTAAATCGGGATATGTTCTTTACACGGGTAACAGGGTTGTACCTTTCGGTGAAAATCTTTTTACCCTTCCTTTAAGCTTTTTCTGGGAATTGAATAATCGTAAAAATTAAGAGAAAAAAAAGGGGCTGATTTTAGCCCCTTCTGTTTATGGTAGTAATATTTCGTCCGCGTGGTAAAGATCGGAGAATTGTTCGTTTTTGATGGCTGTGCCGTTCCTGCGGCAGTTAGCCATGGCGCTTAAAATGTAGCGCTTGGCGATAAATATTTTTCGTGAATTCTTTTCGGCTTCGTCAAGTAAAAGGTAACCCACATAAATATAACCGTACATTTCCACCAGTTCTTTAGCCGCCACGTCCTGAAAGTATTTATCATCTTTATCGATCACGTAGGTAAGAGCATCGAGAAACATTTCGCGCATCTCTTTGAGGTGATCGGCAAGCTGCACAAGAATTCCCTTGTATTGTTTTTTTGCTTTTTCTTCGAAGAAATCTTTTAAGATATCGTTCAGAACCCCGCCGATAGCGGCGACGATTTGCAACTGCGAAGTGCCTTCGTAAATATTGGTTATTCGGGCGTCGCGCGCCAGCCGTTCGACGTTAAATTCGCGCATATAACCGGTGCCGCCGTGAATTTGCAAGGCGTCGTAAGTGATTTTGTTTGCGTGTTCGGTCAAAAAGTATTTGGTCATTGGCGTAAGCAGATCGGAAATTTTGATTGTCTCTTTTAAACGGGCGCGGGTTTCGGAAGTGTCTTTACCTTCAGCTTTCAGTTTGGCGACCTTTTCTTCCAAACGGTCGCGCAAATCCACCCATTGAGAAGTTGCGTAAAGCAGCGAACGATCGCTTTCTAAACGCACGCGCATGTCGATCAGCATATTGGTCACAGCCGGAATATTGTAAATAGCTTTGCCGAACTGTTCGCGGGCTTTGGCATAGTTTAAGGCTTCATCGTAAGCCGCCTGTGAAATTCCCAGAGCCTGAGCCGAAACAGCTAAACGTGCGCCGTTCATCAGGTCCATAACGTATTTGATAAGTCCGAAGCGGCGTTTTCCGACCAGTTGGGCGGGCGCGTCGTTGAATTGCAGTTCGCAGGTGGGAGAGCCGTGGATGCCAAGCTTGTTTTCGATCCGGCGCACCTTAACGTGCTCGTCTCCGTAGCAAACGAACATGCTCAGTCCGCGACCGTCGCGGGTTCCGGCTTCGGAGCGCGCAAGTACCAGAAGAATTTTTCCGTTTCCGTTGGTGATAAACCGTTTAACTCCGCGCAAACGCCATTGTCCGTTTTTGTCCTGATATGCCTGTAATTTAACCGATTGCAGATCGGATCCGGCATCCGGTTCGGTAAGCGCCATTGCCCCGGTCGCCTCGCCCGAAGCAAATTGGGGTAAAAATTCCTGACGCTGTTCTTCATTGCCGTATTTGTAAATGGTTTCCGAAATATCCTGCAAACCAAAGATGTTCATCAGCGAAGCGTCGGCGCGGGAGATCATTTCAATAGCCATCATGTAGAGCGTTTTGGGAATATTTAGCCCCCCGTATTTTCGCGGAAGCGTAAAGCCCATTAATTCGGCTCTTGAAAGATAATCAAGAGCGAGTTGTGTTCCTTTGGCGTAAGTAACTTTTCCGTTTTCAAAGCGGGCGCCTTCCTCGTCCACCGCAGAGGCGTTTGGCGCCACGATGTTTGCGGCAATATCTCCAACGATTTCCAGGACTTTCCTATAGTTGTCAACGGCGTCCTGGTAATCTTGAGGCGCAAAATTATATTCATCTTTTTCTTTATAGTTGTTCTCGGCAATATCGACGACTTCCTGCAAATTTAGTTGCTCAAACTGAAAAAGAAGATCCTTGTTGTCAGTGAAAAAATTTGCCATGGTATCCTCAAATGTTTGTTTTTATTTTAACTTGTGTTTATAGGTTTCGATGAATTTGGGAATAACATCCATTGCATCGCCAACGATTCCGTAATGGCAAATATCGAAGATAGGCGCCTCGGGATCGGTGTTGATGGCGATGATTTTTTTGGATTCCTGCATGCCTGCCCGGTGTTGAATGGCGCCGGAAATACCACAGGCAATGTAAAGGCGCGGTCGAACGGTTACGCCGGTTTGACCGACCTGTCTGGAATGATCAATAAATCCCGCATCAACGGCGGCGCGGCTGCCGGCAACTTCGCCGCCGAGCAAATCTGCCAACTCGTAAAGAAGTTGAAAGTTCTCTTTGGAACCCATCCCGTAACCGCCGGCAACAATTATCGGCGCTGCTTTAAGGTTTACGCGATTTTCTTCTCTATGATGTTCGATGATTTTGACCAGTTCGTCAACCGGATCGGGCGTAAAAGGTATTTAGGTGATTTTGCCGTTGACGGGTTTATTTAGCTTGTGCATTTCCATTACGCCTTCGCGAACCGTCGCCATTTGCACTCGCGTTTCGGGCGTTATAATCGTGGCGATAATGTTTCCGCCAAAGGCGGGTCGAATTTGCAAAAGCAACTGTTTGTAGTCTTTTCTTAAATAAGTGACATCGGAAATTTGCAGGTCCGTACAATCGGCTGTGAGTCCGCTGCGGGTGTGCGATGCAACGCGCGGCGCAAGGTCGCGACCGATAAAGGTTGCGCCGAATAATACAATCCGCGGTTGATGCTCGTCGATTAGTTGACTTACAATTCGGCTGTACGGGAGCGTGTTGTATTCTTTTAAAGAAGGATGATCCACCAATAACGCCTCATCGGCGCCAAATTCAAAGGTGCGCTTCGCAACCTCTTTCATTTGGTGACCAATTACAACTGCCTTCAAAGTTCCCTTTAATTCATTGGCTAATTTTCGACCCTTTGAAAGCAATTCAAAACTCACATCTGCCGGTGTGCCTGAGCGCTGTTCCACAAAAACCCAGACCTGAGGCTTACCCTGTGCCATGAATTTCCTTTCCCATTTTGTGTTATTCAGATTTGAATCGCTCTGTTATTTTGACCGATTTTCAGAAATAATCGATTGATCTTCCAAAATCCGACCGTTAACCGAGCGTATGATCTTCCAGTAATTTGTCGATTAATAAGCTTAATCCTTCTTTGTTCGGTTCAATCCGAATATGCTCGTTACTGGCAAGAACAACGGATTCTACTTTGTGAACCTTGGTCGGCGATCCGGCTAATCCGCAACGCGCCGGATCAACGTCCAAATCGTCCATGGTCAAAGTTGGGATAAAAAGTCCCTTTGATTCATATTCTTCTTTTAACGTATCGACGTAAAGCAAAGAATTGCTTTCTACCATCTTTTCCAGCTCAAGCAGGGTACAGGCATTTTTATATGCCATTACCCGTTTGGCTCTAAACGGTCGGGGGATGGCGGCGTCTTTAATAACCGTCAACAACAAAGGTAATTTGCCCTGAACAATTTCATGCCCTCCGTCGATCTTCCGCTTTACGGAAATGGTGTTGTCGGTTAAATTCAGAATCTGTTCGGCATAGGTGATTTGGGGAATGCCCAGTTTTTCCGCCGTTTGCGGACCAACCTGCGCCGTGTCGCCGTCAATTGCCTGACGCCCCGCAAAAACCAGATCGAATTTTCCCAGTTTTTTAAGAGCTTCGCTGAGAACATAAGAGGTGGCTAAAGTGTCGGCTCCGGCAAATTTACGATCGCTGATTAAAACGGTTTCATCCGCGCCCATGTAAAGACATTCTCTTAACACTTCCGAAGCTTTGGGCGGTCCCATGGTAATAGCTTTTACGGTGCCGCCGTACCGGTCTTTAACTTGTAAAGCCAGTTCAAGAGCAACCCGATCTTCCGGGTTAAAAATAGCGGGCAGCATCGCGCGGTTTACGGTGCCGTCGGGTTTCATTACTTCGCCGGAAATATTGGCGGTATCCGGCACTTGCTTAACAAGAACAACAATTTTGTAACTCATAAGCCATCCTTAGTTGAGTTTCGTTCAAATTATATTTAAGGAAATTGTAATATAAAAAAACAAAATTTATAACGCAACCATGTGAATTTTATTGGTGGTTATTTTACCGTAAAAACGGGATTTTTGTTTAAATTAAACCGAATGGAAAAAAACAGAAAAGAAAATTTGTAATTTAAAATAAATGTAACTAAATATTGGTACGTAATTTCAGGTAATGCCAAAATGATTTCGCGCGGACTCACGGTTAAAGAATTACCGGAAGATTATTGCGTTTTTAACGATCGCATTATTCCCAAAAAAATTCAACCATAAATTAAAAGAGAATAATTATGAACGGAAAAAAATTTAAAGGATTTTATCCCGAAACCGTGGAATTTTTTAAAGACCTGAAACTCCACAATCAAAGGCTTTGGTTTAAACAACATAAAACAGATTTTGAGAATTTTGTTCTGAATCCCGCCAAAGAATTTGTGATGGATATGGGTGAGCAATTGCGGCAGATCCGACCGAACATTGTGGCGGAGCCAAGGGTGGACAAATCGATTTTCAGAATCCATCGCGACACGCGTTTTAGCGCGAGCAAAGCCCCGTACAAAACCCATCTCGGCATCTATTTTTGGGAGGGTCCTTTTAAAAAAGTTCAGAATCCGGGTTTTTATTTTCAATTGGATGAAAGCGAAATACTGATCGGCGCAGGGATCTATATTTTTCCCCCTCAACATCTAAAAGCATATCGGGACAGGGTGATCTCCGAACCGGCGGGCGCAGAATTGAAAAAAATAATTTCCGCAATATTACAAAAACATCCGCAGTACCAGGTCGGAGAAAAATCAGGGAAACGTATTCCGCGCGGTTATCCGAAAGATCATCCCAACGCAGAGTTCTTGCTTTATAAAGGATTGACTTTAGTTTACAGGGAACCGGTTTCCGCAAAAGTGTTTTCAGAAGAAATTGTGAATTTTTGCTTCGAAGCCTTTTTAGAAATGGCTCAGCTCCAGGAATGGCTGGTTGAAATGGTTTTAAATATGAACAACGGTTCTCAAATTATTTAACTATAGGGAAATCTGTCATCAATCCGGCAGCATTATTAAAAAATAGAAGCCGTCAATTTTACCGGTTTTATTAAAATAAAATTTGCCCCTATTTTTGACGAAATTGGTTTTTTTGTTTACCAATCGTGTTTATATTACAAACAATAATTTCCCCTCATTCCTTTATTACAAAATAGGAGCTAAAAAATGAAAATGTTTCTTGTTTTGTTTTTTTCTTTTTTTGGTGCGGTTTTATTTGCCAAAGATTATCAAATCACCTATGAAAAACAGGAACCAGGTTCTCACGAAATAACGCTTGATTTACTGAACTATCAGGTTGATATCGTGGAAAAAGCCGGTTCGGTTTATTCTAAAATTCGATTTGGCAGCAGCGTGTTTTTACAAAAAAAAGGATTTGCGGAACTGCCTTTTGTTCATGCAACCATTCAATTGCCGCCGTTGCGCAATGTGGATTTGCTGATTGAGGGCGTGAATTACGAGGATGTGGATTTACGCTATCCGTTACTTCCTTCGCGCGGGGTTATTTATCGTCATCAAAATCCCGATACCATTCCGTACAAAATTGCGCCGGAGTCCGTCGTCGATTCCTGGTATCCCGATTCTGTGGTTAGCAAAACCCGCCCGTTTATCCTGAAGGATGTGCGCGGCATTACCGTTTACTTTTATCCGTTTCAGTACAACGCCGTTCAGAAAAGGCTGCGGGTCTATCAGCAAATTAAGATAACTCTTAAAGAGAACGATTCGAGACCGATCAATCCCTTAGTGCGCAATCCGGAATTTAAAATACTGCCCGAAATGGACGGCATTTATCAATCGACTTTCCTGAACTACACGCGTTCGCAGCAAGATTTGGATTACGGTCAGCACGGAGATATTCTGGTGATCACCACGGACAGGGATACTTCCGCAATTGCGCCGTACATAAACTGGAAGCGGGAAAAGGGGTTTAATGTTTCTCGGGAAATCGTTCCCGCCGGCACGAATGTAAAGGATTTAATTCAGCAGAAATATGATGAGAACAATAATCTGCTTTACGTCCAATTGGTGGGCGACTGGAATGAAATTCAATCGGATAAGGGAACAAGCGAGAATGGACCGATGGATCCGCAGTTGGGATGTGTGGCGGGCGATGATAATTACGCCGATATCAGTGTCGGGCGCTTTTCCGCCGAGTCTTCCCAACAAGTAACGGTTCAGGTAAATAAGATTATCAATTACGAAAAATCCCCAGAAGCTGGCGCCAACTGGTACAAAACAGCCACCGGAATAGGTTCCGCCGAAGGCTCCGGAAGCGGCGACGACGGCGAAATGGACAAGGATCATATTCAGATAATTTGGGGCGACAAGTTAGATCCTTTTACCTATGATTATTATCATGATGTTTATGATCCGGGAGCGACTTCCGCCATGGTGAGCGATGCGGTTAATTCCGGTACCGGGATTATTAATTACTGCGGGCACGGATCGATGACATCGTGGGGCACTTCGGGCTTTAGCAACAGCGATGTTCAAAATCTTACCAACGGTTCCATGCTGCCCTTTATCTTTTCCGTGGCTTGCGTTAACGGCGCGTTTGACGACGGAGAATGTTTTGCCGAAGCCTGGCTGCACAAAGAAAACGGCGGAGCGGTGATGTTTTTGGGAAGCACCATCAATCAGCCGTGGCAGCCGCCGATGCGCGGGCAGGATTATTTTAACGATATTTTAATCGGCGGTTATAATTATGACGAGCATTCGGGACAAAACGGTATTAACACCCATGAACAGCGCACGTTTATCGGTTCCATTGTGATCAACGGATTTGCTTTGATGTTAAACGAATCGAATTCGTCGTCCGATCTGGAAACGGTCGAAACATGGTGCATTTTCGGAGATCCGTCGATGCAAGTTCGAACCGACCTTCCGGCAAATCTTGAAATCTCCAACACTACAATTACCGCCGGCTCTCCGTATTCTACCCAGGTAACGAGTAACGGACAAGCCGTGGAAGACGCCATGGTTTGTATTTCGCAGAGCGGTCGGTACTTTAGCGGGCTTACAGACGCCAACGGAGAGGTGACTATTGACCACGACTTTGAAAACGGAACGGCTTTGCTGGTGGTTACCGCTTTTAATAAAGAAACCATTTACAGCGATGTTGAAGTTTCCGGCGGGGACGGACCGCACGTGGTGGTTTATTCTTACACGGTTAACGACACTGGGGTGGGCAACGGCAACGGTGAAATTGAATATCAGGAACAGTTCTATTTGAATGTAAGCGCCCGGAATATCGGAAACCAAATTGCGGTTGACGTCGAATCGCAGATTTCGACCGATGATCCTTACATCGAGCTGCTGGACAGCCTCTATTTTTACGGAACAATAGACACTTCAGAAATCATTCCCGGACCTCAGGCGTTTTTGCTTAAAGCAAAGGACGGGGTTCCGGATCAGCATTCTGCCACATGCGAGGTGACTTTTTCGGATACTTCGGCGAAAAAATGGACTTCGACTATCAATTTAACGGTTAACGCGCCCGATTTGGATAACGGCGGTTTGACCATTGACGATAGCGAACAGGGCGACGGAAACAATGTGCTGGACGCGGGCGAAACGGCGGCTTTTATTATTCCCGCTTTTAACCAGGGACACGCAACCGCCGTTAACGGAACGGCGACTTTGACAACAACCAATCCCTATCTAACCGTTCAGGAAGGGAGCTTCAGCGCCGGCGATCTGGCTGCCGGAGACACGATCGATTGCACTTTTCAGGTATCCGCCAGTTCCGATGCTCCGGACGGCGAGCGAGCCGAACTCTATTTCGACTTTGTAGCGGGCGCCTATTCGTGCCAGGATACGTTTACTATTAATATCGGCGGAAAAGTTGTCTATTTGATGCAAAACGGTACCTATTACGTAACCGACGGCTTGTTTTACGATAGCGGTGGCAAAGACGCCAATTACAGCACAAATGAAGAATACACCATGACTTTTTACCCGGCTGACCGTTCGCCGGCGGTTAAAGCGGTTTTTAATTCGTTCCAAACCACAGCCAATTACGACCGATTATATATTTACGATGGTCCGGATAAAACCTATCCGCAGGTGTCCGGCAGCCCGTTCTCCGGAGATAATTCGCCGGGCGAAATTGTGGCGACCAATTCGGCGGGAGCGTTAACCTTTTATTTTACCTCGAATCCTATCTTAGCCGACGCCGGTTGGGATGCGGATATTTTTAGCACAGGAATTTCGGAAATCGCCGGTTCGCGCCAAAGGTCTGTTACCTCTTTTAAACTCTTCTCCGCTTATCCGAATCCTTTCAATCCCGAAACGCATATCCGTTATCAATTGCCCGAACGGAGCGAAGTGCGTGTAGCCATTTATGATGTGCTTGGCAGAGAGGTGCGGACTCTGTTTAACGGCTGGCAGAATCAGGGCGAGTTCAGTCTGGTCTGGGACGGGAAAAGCAATACAGCCGAACAGTTATCGAGCGGAATTTATATTTGTCATATTAAAGCGGGAAAATACTCAGCTAAACAAAAGCTGTTGCTCATCCGCTGAATACCGACATTCAAGATTTGACGATTGGACTTTGTGAAGGGTAAGTTGACAGAAAATTTATTCCGATTTTATTTACGACTGCAAAACTTTTGCGGCGCGGATGGATCTTTTGAGAAGGCGAAGAAAACTGTTTGTCTGAAACGAATCGGTAAAACAAAAACGGACTAAAATTAATACCGATGTTTTTTACTGCGGTGTAAAAATCCGGTCCGACGAATTGTTTTTCTGCGACTATTTAGTTATCCGCGTTTCAATAATAAAAAAGCGACGCTAATTTTAACTTATTGGCAGATAGACGGAAGAATAAAAAACATAATATTTTACCAAAAACGTATTTAAGCGCGCCGGAAGACGGCTTATTTAATCTTCTTTTTACCCGATTTTTCCGAGTTAGCGCGTCTTCTTTGCGCCTCGTCCAGAATAATTTTACGCATGCGGATTGCTTTGGGCGTGATTTCCACCAGCTCGTCGTCGTCGATAAATTCAAGGCATTCCTCAAGGCTCAATTTTACGGTCGGAGCTATTTTTAATGCCTTGTCCGCGCTTGCCGCCCGCATATTGGTCAGTTTTTTTGCTTTTTGCAAATTAACCACAATATTGCCTTCTTTGTTGTATTCTCCGACGACTTGTCCCGTATAAATTTGTTCGCCCGGGCTGACAAAAAAGCGACCGCGATCCTGAAGCGCATTCAAAGCGTAACCGTTTACCGCTCCGTCGCCCATGGAAATCATTACTCCGTTTCGGCGCTGCGGCAAAGAACCCTTAAAATATTCATATTGATAAAAACGATGGTACATTACCGCTTCGCCCGCCGTGGCGGTGAGCAGTTTATTGCGCAAACCCATTAATCCCCTTGAGGGAATGTGATAAACCAGTCGGCGCAAATTTCCTTTTTCTTCCATTTTCATCATTACGGCTTTACGCTGCCCTACCAGCTCAATGACTTTTCCCACCCATTCCGACGGAACTTAAATAACCAGCTCTTCCACGGGTTCGGCTTTTTTACCGTTGATTTCTTTGTAAATAACTCTCGGCTGTCCCACGGCAAACTCGTATCCTTCACGACGCATGTTTTCCATAAAAATAGAAAGATGCAAAATGCCGCGCCCGGAAACTTTAAACACATCCGGCGAACTGCCCTCTTTAACGCGCAAAGCAACATCCGATTCCAGCTCTCTGAAAAGACGATCGTGCAAATGACGGCTGGTAACATATTTCCCTTCCTTGCCAAAAAAAGGAGACGTATTAATTGTGAACGTCATGCTGATTGTCGGATCGTCGATTGCAATAATGGGCAGGGGTTCGGGATTATCGTAATCGGCAATAGTATCGCCAATATTGATGTCTTCGATTCCGACAATAGCGCAGATATCTCCGCTGTGCGCTTCCCGCGTTTCTTCCTTGCTCAATCCTTCAAAAATAAAAAGCTGTTTTGTGCGTATTTCGTGTTGCGAGCCGTCTCTTCGCACTAACTTGTACGGATGCTCGGCAGCGATGTTTCCTCTGAAAATACGACCTATGCCCATTCTGCCCATGTAGGGAGAATAATCGATGGAGGTAATCTGTAACTGAGTGC
>JAJRSN010000254.1 GCA_024278715.1 Calditrichota bacterium | reverse complement strand
GGGTCGCAGGTTCAATTCCTGTCGGTGGCTCGGAAGAACAGCCTGCATGGATTTTACATGCGGGCTTTTTTTGTTTTAGTGGCTGGTAAAGGGGTTAAGGGTTAAGGGTTAAGGGTTAAGGGTTAAGGGTTAAGAGTTAAGAGTTAAGAGTTAAGCGTGTAAGCGGTGCTGGTTACTTTGTCACTTTGCCACTCGTCACTCTTCACGCATCACGACCATTCCAAACTCAACGGCAATTTTCGCCTGAAATGTACCCTTATTGCGCGATTTATTCATTTTAATTTAATTTTTTCTTTGATTAGCGTATATTTTTTGTATCTTTGTCAAAGGATAAATTGGTAATACTTTCAGTATTCTTCGGTTTGTTTTATTTAGGTCAATTAAATCCGCCGAAAAATACAAAATTGAAGCCAAAGCATTACATTAATGAATTGGATTTACATCCTAATAGACGGAAGGATAATATGCTGAAAGAATTCTTGGAGAACATTGTAAAGCCTCTGGTTGATAAACCGGATGAAGTTAAGATAACAGAGATTGAAGGTAAAACGGTTTCTATTTACGAATTGCGGGTTAATTCCGGAGACTACGGGAAAATAATCGGAAAACACGGACAAAATGCTAACGCAATAAGAACCATATTCGGCGCAGTAGCGGCTAAAGTCGGTAAACGCGGGGTTCTTGAAATTCTTGAATAGAAATGTTATTCTTTAAAACCTTTTTCATATTATGCGATAAATTCAGACATTCATAATTGATTGTCCATTAAAGTTATATAATTTTATATCAGCACAACTTTGATCAAACAAGAATATAAGAACATATAATGTAACATATAAAAAAGAGGTTAATTTAATTTTGAATAAAAGACAGTCCTTAGAGAGTTATTACAGGGAAATCGGCGAAGTT
Source organism: Calditrichota bacterium (assembly GCA_024278715.1). Taxonomy (GTDB): domain Bacteria; phylum Calditrichota; class Calditrichia; order Calditrichales; family Calditrichaceae; genus Caldithrix. The sequence continues at coordinate 5,755 of JAJRSN010000254.1, read as the reverse complement.
GAATTACTTTCACCCGAAGAGGAAATTGAACTCGCCAGACGGATTAAACAGAACGATCTGAAAGCGTTAAAAAAATTAGTTAGCGCTAATTTACGTTTCGTTGTAAGCGTGGCAAAATCGTATCAAAACCACGGTTTATCTTTGGAAGATTTAATAAACGAGGGGAACTTAGGCTTGATTAAAGCCGCCTACCGTTTTGACGAAACCCGCGGATTCAAATTTATTTCTTACGCGGTCTGGTGGATAAGACAAGCCATTTTGCAGGCAATCGCCGAAAAAACGCGTATGATCCGCCTGCCCCTTAATCGCGTCGGAACACTTACCAAAATCAGTAAAGTATATAGCAAACTCGAACAAGAGTTTGAACGCGCGCCCACTAACGAAGAGATAGGAAGCATGTTGGAAATCGATTCCGATGAAATCTCCAATACAATAAGAAAAGCTTCCCGCGTGGCGTCTATTGATTCTCCGATAATTTCTAACAGCAACAGCCGTCTGATTGATATTATCCAGTCTAAAGATGAATTAAGACCGGATTCCAAATTGATCGATGAATCTTTGGTAGATGAAGTAAAGCACATGCTGGAAGGTTTAACGAGTCGTGAATCCAAAATATTGAAATTGTATTACGGTTTGGACGGACAAAAACCTCAAACGCTTGAAGAGATCGGCATGGAATTCAGACTGACAAGAGAACGGATAAGACAAATCAAAGAAAAGGCGTTAAATAAACTTCGTCAAAGTTCCCGCTGCCATGTATTGAGTCAGTATTTAGGATAAATTTTTTAAAACCATCTTTATGATAACGAGTATTCTTTTTGTACTTTGGGACTTCTTTGCGCCGCTTGTGATTATTCTTTACCACGGATTGAGCTATAAAAGACAACTCTGATGCGCGCCGCGTTCCCGACAAACAAATGGGTAAAACCTAAATTTCTAAAGAAAAAAATGAAATATTACATATTTTGTGCCGAAAGTCATTTTAGGGCATGGCATTTGATTTTATTTTCAGTTTAATTTTTCCAAATACCAATCTATTCATTTTTTTATCATAAGGAGTGATGCTATGCCTGATGGTACATTTAAAAAGATGCCTCTCTATTTAGTTCTTTTTTTATTCATATCTCTGCAATTCTTATGGGCGGCAAACAACACCCAATATCGAAATTACAGACAAACAACAATTCCGCGCATTTCCGCGGGCGCGCAATTTAACCGCGCTCTTCAAGCCCGAAAAATCAATCTCAATCGGACAGCCGATATATCTTTTTTAAGAAAGCCGAGTTCCGCCGCTTTGGATCCGCAAATATCCGGACCGGTTACCGAAGCCATTAACTATGCGCGCGACGACAGTTTGAACGGTCGGGCGCAATCCCCTCCGGACAACGCCGGTTGTGTGGGTCCGGATCATTTTTTAGCGGCTGTGAACACTGCTATTGAATGGTACACAAAAACGGATCGCATCCGCGAATACAGCGAGAGCTTAAACACTTTTTTTGCGCCCACTTCTCCGTCCGATTTATTTGATCCGCGGGTGTTGTGGGATCAGTACAACGGTCGCTATGTGGTAATCGCCGATGAAGAAAGCGACAATGACAAGATATCCTTTATTCATATCGCGGTCTCGAAAACCAGTAATCCCAACGACGGCTGGTATTTTCAGAAGATAAACACAAAGGTCAATATCAACGGCACCGACACCTGGCTGGATTTTCCCAGTCTGGGCGTCAGCAGCGAAGCGCTGTACTTAAGCGGAAACATGTTCTCTTTCGGCAGCGCATATCAAGCCACGCGGTTATGGATTATCGACAAGGGATTGTACAGCGGAGGAACGTCCTCCGTTTCGTTGTACGATCCTTCAACGGAAGCCGGCTTAAGCAGTCAGGCTTTCACCATCCAGCCGGCGCACATGTACGGCGATCAGCCCGGGAATGTCGGCGTTTTTATGTTCAGCAGCGAGTGGGATGATAATGGGGGTAATAATGATTTAATCGCCCTTTTCCGTGTGGATGATCCCTTGGGCAATTCGGGCGGACCGTTTTTTACCGTGGATTTTTTAAATCCCGGCGAAATTCACGACAACAGCTCCGGAGTACCGGAGGCTCCGCAAAAAGGCAGCAACATAAATATCGATTTTGGCGACGACCGCGCTCAAAGCTGTGTTTGGCGAAATAGCATTTTTGTGGGCGCTTTTACCGTTAATCCTTCTTCCGGAAGTCAATCCGGGCAGGCTACCAATTTTTGGTTTACGGTCAACACTTCCGACCTCAACGCCCCGGTTTTGGAGCAGCAGGGTTTGATTGAGGGCGACGATATTGCCGACAACGTTTCTACGGGTTATCCCGCAGTGTCGATTAACGCGCACGGAGATATTGTAATCGGCTTTGCCGCTTCCGCGGATTCGATATTCGCCGGAAGCTACGCAGCCTTTCATGAAGTGGGCGACGCCAGCGGCAGTAACCGCGGTTCAATACAAATTCACGAGGGACTGGATTTTTATGTGCGTACGGGCTTGCCCTTCCATATCGGCAACCGCTGGGGAGATTACAGCTCTGTTGCTTTGGATCCCGTAAACGAAAACAATTTTTGGGTGTTCAATCAATATGCCTGGACGCGCGGTGGGTATGATCCTTTTGCCGATGAGGACGGACGCTGGGCTACCGCTTTTGCCCAGGTGCTGCCCTACCACCCGTCGAGTACTGAAAAATATGCAAATCTGCAGCCGGAAAATTTTGTTTTGGATCAGAACTACCCCAACCCTTTCAATCCCGCGACCACCATTTCTTATCGATTGACTAAAACCGGTCGGGTGGAATTATCCATCTACAGCGTTACGGGCGAAAAGATCCGCACCTTGGTTCAGGAGCGCCAACCTGCCGGATACTACTCTGTTAAATGGGAAGGCTTGAACGACGCGGGTAATTTGGTGACAAGCGGCGCTTATGTGTACAGGCTGCGCGCCGGAAATTTTGTTCAGGTAAAAAAGATGATTTTGATGCGTTGATTTCAGCGCAGAAAATTCCGATGCGGTAATTATGCGAATAGTCGATTACCGGCAAGGAATAATCAATTATCAGGGTTAAACGTTTTTACGCCTTAAGATTGATTATTCCTTTTTTGTTATCGTATTGAATAATCGACAGCCGGCGGGACGATGCGGAAACGGCTGTATTTTAATATTTGACATTCACTCCAATATTTCTATATTAAATAGCATTATAAAAATTCATCAAATAATAAATCATTCAGCATAGATCAGTCTATTACAGGTTTTAGAAACACACGCATATTGGCAAAGCGAACATATTGCAAAGAAAGCATTTTTATTGTGGTCGGACGCATCCGCGCGAAAATGCGTTTATTTTTGTGTTATGGCGTGTAACTGACGTGGCGGAGCTGGAGTTAAATAAAGAGATTGTTTTAGGCAACATGGTAACACGGTCTTTATTCCCTTTTCCGCCACGGACAATGATTTGTTTATAACCGAAGTCGATATCTTTCACCGGCGAGCGCAGGCATCATATTCATGAATCTGTTTTGCAGAAGGCGGTTAAAAAGGCTATTAAAGAAGCGGGAATCACCAAACAGGCCAGTTGCCATACTTTCCGTCACTCGTTTGCCACGCGCTTGTTGGAAAAAGGATATGACATAAGAACGATTCAAGAGCTGATGGGGCATAAAAGTGTACAAACCACCATGATTTACACTCATGTGATCAAGAAAGGCGGAGCCGGTGTAATAAGTCCGGTGAACGATTTGTGAAAGGGCAGATAAATGACGGTTATTCAAAAAACGTTACTGACATGAAAAACCGGCACCAAAAAGTAGCTGGAGAAATACGGAAAACGCCTGGTATGCGTGCGATATAAATACGATGATCGGAGACAGCAGAAAATGATTACGGTAGAGTTGATCGAAGATAAAAGAAAATGGCAAAAAAACAACAGGCATATACCGAAAAACAAAATTGTTGCTGTTAAGGTTAATTACGGTGAAGTGGATTTGGGAATAAAAGTAAAAACGTTCGGTGGCAAATGGGACAAAAACGAAAAAGTGTGGAAATTACCATATTAAGCGGCGCAGGCGCTTGGCCTGGAGGACCGGATGATTCCCGAGGATGAATGATCGTAAATTCAAAAACAATGGCGCATATAAGGTAACCATAAAAATTTCCTAATATTTGGAAAAAAACGGCTATATTTATGAAAAGTTTCCTAATATTGGAAAAAATATTTTTGATTTAACGGCCGTATAGTATACAAGTAAGCTGTTTAAAATTATTTCTCCGGTGCTAAAAATCTTCAAGGAGGGTCCAATGAAAAAACATGTTGTTTTAATTGTTTACTTTCAATTATTTCTAACTTTCTTGTGTTATTCTCAAGATGACTCCATGTGGATTGCTGGAAAAACTTTGAAATTGGGAATGCAAAAAAATCGAGTAATTGATTTAATAAGTATGGATTATGATTTGAAACCGCTACCTAATGATAAAAACACAATGGCTATAATTACGAAGGATGGACCACCCTTTTTGCCAATGGGGCTTGTCAAATTTCAAGCTGACAAATTAGTACACATTTCAAAAAATTGGGGTCAATATGAAGGAAAGAATATAGTTGAGTTTGGTAAAACCTTAAATACTTTAATCTCAAAGCTCAACGATCAAGGAAAAGTTTATGCAATAGTAAAATCAAAAATCGGTGCTCGTGAGCCAAATTATTCATCAAACCAAATCGAAATTATTTTTGGAAAGCACAAAATTCAGATAGATATTGCTGAAAGTAGTCAGTATGGAAATAATATTGCTGTTTTTGAATCCATATCTGAATAATCAAAAACATAGATAGGATTTTTTAAGGATGGGATATTTCAAAAATTGGGATTTTCATAGATTCGACACAACATCTCAACTGAGGTGGCTTGAGATTTATATTGATACAATGGAGACCCAATTCGAGAATATCAAAAATCAAGCCGAACGCAAGTTGCCAAAAAAACCTGAATATGGAGATCAAGAGCTTTATGATTTATGGAAGAAAGTTGAGATTGATCCGTTTGTAAGGAAATATAAAGATATTTTTCCCTCAAAATTAAGATATTCTGCCATCGTTCTTATTTGGATATTTTTAGAAACAAGATTAAGGGAAATGTGCAAAGAAATAGAGAAGCGAAAAAAATTAAGATTAAAAGAAAAAGACTTCAAAGGACCGATAATAGAACGATGTAAAACTTATTTAGAAAAGGTTTGTGATATTAGAATTGAAGAAAAAATATGGTCTGAATTGATGGATGTTCAAAAAATCAGAAATTGTATAATACATGCAAATGGAAGCATTAAGGATTCAAGCGATAACAAATATTTGAAGCAACTGACAAAAAATGAAGAAGTGGATCTGGAAATCGATTATGAAGGCTTTCTTTTGATAAATAGGGAATATGTGCTACAGTTATTGGTTTTAATAAAAAAGTTTTTTGATCAGGCCTTTGATCGATGTGGTTTTGGAAAAGCTTTCCCAGAAAGTTTTGATAAAACTTAATATGCTCTAAATTAACGGCTAACAAAACGTTTGCAGCCGATTGGCGGGCTCTGTGTATTTGTAAAAGTTGGGAGAAATCATTAAGTTGGGAGTGTTAATCAAGTTTTGTGGTCGATACCCCAACGGCTGAAAAGTGACGTTATGCACGGATAGAAAATGAATTATTTAGAAGTTTTTCTTGAGACTGATTTAGAAAATATTGAAAAGAGTAAAAAAGT
>JAJRSN010000253.1 GCA_024278715.1 Calditrichota bacterium | reverse complement strand
TTAAAAAGGTCCCCGCTGTAAGAATTGCGGCTCTTGTTCTAATCGATCGACCGCTTCTAAGTACAACTTCGCTAATCCGGTAATTCTCGATATTCACTCCTACAACCATATCCTCAATGATAAACAAGTTGGGCGTTCGTTCAACAAACTGTCGGGCAATCTTGGCATAGAGCGCGCGATCCGTCTGAGCTCTGGGGGATTGAACGGCGGGACCTTTGGAAGTATTGAGCATTTTAAAATGGATTCCGGTAAGGTCTGCAATTTTGCCCATTACTCCGCCAAGGGCGTCAATCTCGCGGACCAACTGCCCCTTTGCCAACCCGCCGATAGCGGGATTACAGGACATAAAACCGATCTTCTTCTTTTCCAGCGTTATCAGCGCCGTTTTAAAACCGCTTTTTGCAGCCACAACAGCCGCTTCAATTCCGGCGTGTCCGCCGCCGATAACTACAATATCAAATTCATTCATATTTGCATATTTTTTGTTTCACGTGAAACATCTTTTTCGTCAATATTAAATTTTCGATCTGTTTTACTTTCCAATACAAAAATTGGAAAAAATATTGTTCAAAATATCTTCGTTCGTGATTTCACCCGTTAAAACCGATAAAGAATCAACAACCTGTTTTAGCTCCATGGCTACAAATTCATGACCGACTCGATCTTTCAATACTTTCTTTGTCCGTTTTAATCCTTTTTGGGCGTCTTTTAAAACCTGTAATTGTCTTTCGTTGTTAATAAATACATCTTCATCTTCGGATAGGTGAATTTTATTTTTTATCTTTTCCTTAATTAAGTTAATGTTATTTTTATGTTTGGCAGATATTTTTATTAAGGGTTCGTTAAAATATTTTTCGTTGTCTTCAATAAACCCGATATCTGTCTTATTCCCGACAAAAATGATTTTATCGTCATATCTTTTCGCGATTTCCAATAAATAAAAATCTTCTTTGTCTAATTCCTGAGAAACGTCAAACAGCATAATAATAATATCAGATTCTCTATATAATTGTTTGGCTCTTTTAACGCCTTCTTGCTCGATGGAATCTCCGGAATAACGAATGCCCGCGGTGTCCAGAAATTTAACCAAAATATTGTCCAAATAAATTTCATCATGAACAACATCGCGCGTTGTTCCGGGTATTTCCGAAACCAGCACCCTATCTCTTTCCAATAAGGCGTTCATTAAGCTGGATTTGCCGACGTTGGGCTTGCCGGTAATTAGTACTTTAATTCCTTTTAATAGCAACCTGCCTTGATTATAACTTTTTAAATATCTCTCGATGCGGTTGATTGTATCGTTAATAACTTCAAGAATCTGATCATCTCCGATTATTTCAATATCTTCTTCGGAAAAATCCAGATTCAATTCGAGTAAAGAAAGGGCTTTAATAAGATTCTTTTTTATTTCTTTTATTTCGGCGGAGAATTTGCCTTCCAATTGGTTCAGAGCATTTTCAAGCGCTTTTTTCGATCTGGCGGCAATAAGTGCGGCAATGGATTCAGCCTGAACCAAGTCCAGCTTTCCGTTTAAAAAAGCCCTTTTTGTAAATTCTCCGGGTTCCGCTAATCTGCATCCGTTTCTGAGATATAACCCGATAATCTGCTCGGTAATCAAAATATTAGCGTGACAACTAATTTCAACAACGTCTTCACCGGTATAAGAATTCGGTTTTTTAAAAACAAGTAGTATAACGTCATCTATGAGTTTGTTCTGTTCGTTGACAAACCTGCCATAAAAAAAACGGTTTTTCTTGGTTCGATCTATCTTTTTATTCGAGAAAAACCGTTTTGTAATTTCAACCGCATTGGCGCCGCTTACGCGCAATAAATGGACGCTTCCGCCGGAAAGAGCCGTAATAGGTGCAATGATCGTATCTTTGTTTAGTAAATCACCTTTCATTTAATCTCCATTAAATAAGGTGATTTTTATTTCTTACCTTTTTTCAATTTTTTTGCGGACGCGGAGACGGCAACCAGGTCCTTTCCTTCTGCCTTTGAACCTCTGTTAATAAATATCTGTTGTATAATGGTTAAAAGATTAAACATGGTATAATACAAATTCAATCCCGACGGCAGAGTATTAAAAATCAATAACATGAAAATCGGCATGAGATAAATCATCGCCTTTTGTTTTGGATCCTGCGTCGTCATCTTAGATTGAAATATCATCGTAATCGCCATTAAAACAGGCAATATGTTAAATTCATTCCCATAGAACGGCAATGAAAATGGAAGCGTCAGCAATCCTTCCGATCTTGATAAGTCGTTTATCCAGCCCGGAATAAAGGGAGCGCCCCTTAACTGAATTGTTGAGCGAAAGACGATAAACAACGCAAACAAAAGAGGCATTTGCAACAGCATGGGTAAACATCCGCCCATGGGATTAACCCCGTGCTCTTTATACAATTTCATCATTTCCTTGTTCAGGCGCTGAGGATCGTCTTTATATTTTTTTCTCAATTCCGTCATTAAGGGTTGAACCATCTGCATTTGCCGCATCGACATATAGCTCTTTTTTGTCAGCGGGTACAATAAAATTTTGATAAGAATTGAGAAAAGAATGATAACCAGACCATAATTCGGAATAAATTTATATAAAAACTCCAAAACGGGAAGAATTAACAAACTGAAAAAACGAAACGTTCTTTCGTACCAGCCGTTATTAAGAATCAAGATATCTAAATTATTATTGTACTTCTTTAATTCGTTGTAATCCAAAGGACCGATATAATAGCGATAACTGTTTTCGGCTCGTTTATTATATCGGGCGTTAAACATAACATCATATAATCCGACGACGATCTTTTGTTCTTTCTTACCCTTTCCGCCAATATATATGCCGTCAACAATGTTCTCTTTATCATTATTAACAACGCTTGTTAAAAAATACTTTGTTCGGATGGCAAGCCAATCTGCGGATCCGGTCAGGTTTAACGGTTTTTGCTGACCTTCGTCCTTTATTTTATAATTTTCAAGTTCATCAGCCATATAAACATAGGCATGGCTATAATTATTATCATCCGTCTTATTTATTTCCGTAAGCGGAATGCCGTTCTTCCAGCCGATTTGATATTGATCGTTTAATAAAATTTCATCGGGGTCTTCTATGTTTACAACAACGTCAAAATGGTATTTGCCGCCATAAAAGGTAATTTTTTTACTTATCTTTTTGCCCATGTAATAAAAGTAATAATTGATGCTAAAAGTATCGCCGTCTTTAAGATATTTATCCGAAGGGTTGTAGTCGGTTTTAAACAGAAAATTACTTGTGTTAACCAGGTTCCCGTTCTTATCGATAAAAGCAAAATACATATTATTATTAAGCAACGGATCAATAAAATTCACATAAGTGGAATCGTATTTTTTAAATTTTTTCAGGTAATAGGCTTTTAAATTTCCGCCGCCTTTGTTTGAAAGAACTACGCGAATATTCCCGTTTTCAATAGTTACCGTCCGCTCTTCATTATCCTGCACGACGTTTTTATCAATCAAACTGTCTTGTTCTGAGATTCCTTTTGTTTGCGTTGCCGGTGGTATTACATCCCGCTCTTTGCTCACAACCTGCGGAGTTCTTGTCTTTTCGGGTAAATTTCTATCAACAAGAGAGTCCTTTTTTTGTACAGAACTGTTCTCATAAACTTCGGTTGACGGAGGTTTAATTATTTTTTCGTAATATGGCAAAAAGAGAATTATAATCGCTATTAAAATTAAGGCAATAATAGAATTTCTATCCATATTTTTTAATACCTTCCAATTTTTATTTTACAGGATCAAAACCGCCGGGATGGTACGGATGGCATTTGCTAATGCGCACTATGGAATACCACCCTCCCTTAATTACGCCGTGCTTCTTGATTGATTCATAAGAATATTCCGAACACGAAGGATAAAATCTACACGATGGCGGAATTAAAGGAGAAATAAATTTTCTATAAATTTTAATTATTAATAGTGCCAGCGTTTTCATGAGAAAAAACTCTTTTTAATTCCTTATCCAAATCTTTATATTTAAACATTTCCTTAGACAAAAATAAAAATATCACTCTGTTGTAATTTTTAAACAGAGTGATATTTTTACATATAAAATAACGCCCTATGCGCTTAATATAGTTTCTTCTGACTGCTCTGCCACACTTTTTTTTAACTAAAACAGCAGCTCTTAGTTTTTCTTTTACTTCATCGTCTTTGTTAAGAAAAACTATACCATATTTATGATAAAGTTTACGGCTTTTATCAAGAACCTGTTTGATTTCCCAGGATTTGTTTATTGATACAATATTATGCCGTTTGGATAAATTCATCACTTACAGTTAATCTTTTTCTTCCTTTTTTCCGTCTTCTGGAAATAACGGATCTGCCGTTATGACTTTTCATTCTTGCCCTGAAACCGTGTTTATTTTT
>JAJRSN010000252.1 GCA_024278715.1 Calditrichota bacterium | reverse complement strand
TTGCAATTGAAACAAATTTTCTTATTTAAACGATAAAAACCCAAAACCTCTACTCAATCTGCGTAATCAGCTTAATCCGCGGTCTAATCTGCGGTAAATAATAACCGCCAAGCACACAAAGGAGTCACAAAGCACACAAAGAAAATTAAATTTAAAATTGCAATTGAAACAAATTTTCTTATTTAAACGATAAAAACCCAAAACCTCTACTCAATCTGCGTAATCAGCTTAATCCGCGGTCTAATCTGCGGTAAATAATAACCGCCAAGCACACAAAGAATTCACAAAGCGTACTAAGAAAATTAAATTTAAAATTGCAATTAAAACAAACCCTCCTGATTTTAAGCACTAAAAATCAAAAAAGACCTCAATTCAATCTGCGCAATCAGCGTAATCAGGTTAATCCGCGGTCTAATCTGTGGTCAATTTTTTTTAACTACCTCCTTGTTTTTTTCAGTATATTTTTTTATTACTTTTAATATGAAATCACGTAAACTTCATTACCCGAATCGGAGTATTGCATCATGGGTTACCTTAGAGGATTTAACGACTATCTGTCGCAAAATTACAATCGCGATTTATTCGATGAATTTAAAGAAAAAGGAATCTGGCTCGACTTTCTGTTGCACGGCAAGCGCCTGGTAAGCGGAAGAATTTTAAGAAACCTTAAATTCGATCTTTTAATAAAAAATGAAGATCGCGAAGAGTTTCAGATTCCCAAGGTTTATGTTAAATGCTTCTATTTAAGCAAGGCGCGCGTTGAGGCGTCACGGGCTATTAAACACGATTCCGAAGTTGAAGCGTTGAAACTGAAGCCGATCCTTAAACCAGAGAAGCGCTATCACATTAAAAACAAAACCCTTTACCCGTTAATGATCGAACGCGAACCGGTTCGTATCACCTTGCTGGAAGGCGAAGTCGTTCGCGGAATTATCGAAGATTTTACCCGTTTTGACTTGATTGTAAAAATATCCGATTCGCTAAATGTGATTGTTTTGCGTCATGCGGTTTATCGGTTTGAGAATGAGCGGGGGCGTAATTTACTAAAATCGTTTCAGGATGAACAAAAGGACTGGGAAAAAAGTCCCTTATGGATAGAGGAACGGAATAATCAGGAGGAATGATGTTCAGGTTTGCGACTGTTTTAGCGATATTCATCTTAACGGCACACGCTTTCGGCGGAGATTCCGTACCAACCTACTGGAAGCTCATCGCCGGCTCGGCGTTTGTGGAAAACAGATCATATCCCGTTTTGCAAAGGTTATGCGACGAAGCCGGAGGACGCCTGGTGGGGAGTCCTTTAAATGAGCGGGCGCAGCAAATTTTGATCGAAGAATTAAAAAAATCGGGCATGACCGCTAAAAAAGAATTCTTTGAAATTCCCGGCTGGGTTCGGGGCAATGACGAAGTGGTGATGATAAATCCGACAAAACGGGTGATCAAGTCGGTGGCGTTGGGCTATGTTAACGCGACGCCGACTTTTGAGGCGCAATTGATCCACGGATTTAGCGGGCAAAAAGAAATTCTCGATTCGATAAACGTAAAAGATAAAATTGTGTTGATCAGTCCCGATCGACCCAAAAAAGGAGAAAAACCTTTACGCTCGCAGGTGATTCGGTTTGCCGCGGAAAACGGAGCAAAAGCGGTTCTTTTTATTAATAATCGCGGCGGCGGCTTATGTCTTGCCGGCACGGCAAGTTTTCAGGGCGTGCCAGCCGCCGTTCCCGCATTCAGCGTCACAAAAGAAGAAGGATTGTGGCTGAGACGACTTTTGCAAAAGGATAAAGACGTTACATTGCGTATCGCCGTGCGTTCGTATTGCACGCCGGTCAAAACTTCGAACATTGTGGTGCGGATCCCGGGCGAGGTGAAAGAAAAAATTGTCCTCGGCGCTCATTTCGATAGTTGGGATTTGGGACAGGGCAGCATCGATAACGGCATCGGAACAGCCATTTTATTTGATGTGGCTCGGTTGATCAGTCAGTACCATCCTCAAAATCATTTTACTTTGGAATTTGTCTGGTTTAACGGAGAAGAGCTCGGTTTGTGGGGCTCCAAAAAATACATGGAACGGCACAAGGATGATCCTATTGTGGCGATGATCAATATGGATATGACCGGAAGACCCACGGGTTTTAACGCCATGGGCTTTGACGGATTTCTGCCGTTTCTCGAAAAACTGACGCAGATGCTGTCCGGCTTTCAGTTGGATCGGGGAGCAACCAGTCGTCCGTGGACCAATAGCGATCACATGCCCTTCTTAATGAACGGCATTCCCGTGTTTTCGTTATCGGCTCATCTGGACAAAGAACAAAGCAGTTACTATCATAGCATGGGGGATACTTTTGACAAGGTGCGGGCAGATTATTTATCGCAAGCCGCCGCGGTAGTGGCTATTCTGGCAAGCGAACTGGCAAACAAACCGGCGCTGCCGTTCCGACGCTTAACTATTGAGCAAACCATGAAATTGTTGGAAAAATTTAATCTGGATAAAATTTTAAAGAAGGAGAACGAATGGTCGTTTGAGTGATTTTTAGCATTTGAAATGAATCGTGTTGACAATCACCAAAATGATCAATTGCAAACGTTATATTCAAGTAAAATGGTTTCCGATTCGAGAATTATGGATGGTGAATAAAACATAAGCGGGATGCTTTACACATGTTCAACAATATTAAAATACTAACTATTGCTATTCTTTTTTTGCTGATAGATTTTCACACAATCTTCAATTCCAACTGGAATAATATTCAGGAACGCCGGTTAATTATTAATAAGTTGGAAAACCTCTACCGCGAGCAGAATTATGTTGCTTATTACGATTCCGTGCGGAATTTTCTTTTAAAATTCGATAATGATCTTCCCAAAGACCTGCAATTTAAATTTGCCTATTCCGCGTACATAACCGGGCAGCATGCCAAAGCGTCCCGAATTTTCAAAAAACTCGCTTCCGAAAATTTTCTTACCGAATACAGCACCTTCTTTTTAATTAAAAGTCTTTGGAATATAGATACCACCGGCGCGGAATCTTTGGCGGTATCATTTATCCGGAATAACAGACATTTCCCGATTTCCGATTCTCTGATAATTCCGCTGGCGGAATCCTATTTTAAACGCGGACAGTTCCGAAAAGCCAGACGCTACTTCCAGATGGCGAATGACCATAAAATCGATCAACGGCGGAGAGCAGAGCTGGCGCGCAAAGCCGCGGACTGCCTTTATCGGGAGGGATTAACCGAGGCAGCCCTTGACGAATACTATCAGGTGATAAAAAAATATCCGTCAAACCCGGTTACCGAAGAGCTGGTTGATTGGCTGGAACAGAATCATCCTGATTGGTATGCGGATAATCTTCTCAGTATCTATCCGGTGCTTAAGGCAAACGGAAGACTGAACGAAGCGCGGGTTAAACTGGAGCATTTCATCCGAACACAAAAAGATAAAAAACTAATCGAAAAAGCGCGGTTTCATTTACTTGAAAATTACTATTATCAGGGGCGATATTCCGCTGCCCTGTACGGCTTTAAAAATCTTTTGACCGAAATAAAGAACAAAACGCTCGAGCCCAAAATACGATTGTACATTGCGCGGGCTTATCTGGCGACGGGAAACGTTTCCGAAAGCATTAAGAGCTATCTGGATTACGCCGACCGCTATCCACGCCGGCGCATGGCTCCGGAAGTCGTCTGGAAAGTCGCCTTGCTTTACGAAAGACAGGGCAAAATCGAAAAAGCTTTATCTTTGTACAAAAAACTGTATAAAACCTGGCGCCGCAGTTCTTTAGGCAAAGAGGGGTATTTCAGACAGGGATATTCGTTATTCCGTCTGGGACGTTATCAGGAAGCCGAAAAAATATTTAACAAGATACGATTCAGCAAATGGAAAGACCCGCTTAAACATCGCGCGCAATACTGGGTGTCTTTGTGCCGAGAAATTTCGGGCGACTCGCTCAACGCCCGCCGCGTTCGCCGTGATCTTGCCACAGAGATGTGGGACGATTATTACACCCTTAAAAGTTACCTTTTGGAAAAGACCTATCTCGATTCCACCTGGCAAATTATCAAAGAATTAAAACGCTTTCGTAATCCGTTGAATTATTACGGCAAGGGCTTTCAGAAGCATATCGATAAATTTGAAAAAGTTTTTTCCCTTAACGATTTGTTGGGTAAAACTTACGCCGAAATCGAACTTTCCACTTTAAAGATCAATAAGTATGAGCTTCAGGAATGGATTGCATTGGCGGAAGCCTATAAACGCCTTCATGCCTATGGCAAAGCCTATCGTCTGTATGATAAAATAAACCGCCGTTTTTACAACGATGTTACTTTCAGCGAAAAACTGTTTATTTTAAAAGAACGGTTTCCCTATTATTACGATTCTATTGTTGAAAAATATTGTGCACGCTACGGGCTGGAAAAAGAATTTGTGTTAGCCCTTATCAAGCAGGAAAGCGCTTTTGAACGTCAGGCGCAATCGTACGCCAACGCATACGGCTTAATGCAGTTAATTCCGCCTACTGCAAAAGACATGGCTCGAATCGCCGGCATCCGGCTCCGCAAAAACGAAGACCTGTTTGAGCCTGATCTTAACATTCATCTGGGTACGCTTTATTTAAAACAGTTAAAAAAGCTCTACCACGGCGACAAAGTTAAGATGTTGGCTGCGTATAACGCCGGACCACATCGCGTTAAGCGCTGGCAAAAAATGGCGTTTTCGGATCAAACCGACTTTTTTATCGAAAATATGGGATTCGAGCAAACGCGTGATTATGTGCGCCATGTGTTGAAAAATTATTGGGCTTACAAATTGTTGTACAATAATTTTCAAATCGATCAGAAAAAATTACTAACATTGGATTCCGAACAACTTGAGGAATTGATTGCTCTCG
The DNA here is from genome assembly GCA_024278715.1 of Calditrichota bacterium. GTDB lineage: Bacteria > Calditrichota > Calditrichia > Calditrichales > Calditrichaceae > Caldithrix. The sequence goes on along the minus strand of JAJRSN010000252.1, from coordinate 1,877 downwards.
CTTTCAAGTGACAAATTGCCTTACCTTTCCACGGGCAGAGTAAAATAAAACGTCGCGCCTCCTTCTCTGTTGTTGTAAACGCCAATCGTCCCGCCGTGAACTTCAATAAATAATTTGGCAATATAAAGCCCCAGACCCATGCCCTTCAAATGAATTGCGGTTTTATCGAGCCGGTAATACTTTTCAAAAATATTGGAAAGATGTTCGGGCGGGATTCCGGGTCCCGAGTCAACAATCTGGAATAAAATCTTTTGTTTCCCTGGTTTTGAACCTTCAAGATTTACTTTTAGCCGGACGGTGCCGTTCTCCGGGCTGAATTTGATGGCATTGAAAATAAGATTAAACAGAACGCGCTTTATGGCTAAGGGGTCGATCATTAATTCGGGTAGGTCCTTGGCGATAAAAGATTGAATTTTTATGTTTTTTCGATCCGCCCAGATCCACAAAGCTCTTAAACTTTCGTTTACCACGGGAATGATATCGGTTTTCACTCTGTCAATAAAAAACCGCTTTTTTTGTGAACTTATGAGTTGGGATAATTCCTGAATCAATTCGTCCGCCATTTCGCCCTGTGCGTTAATCGTTTTCAGAATTTTTAGCTGACCCTCGTTTAAATAACCGAATATGCCTTTAGTAAGAATATCCAAATAACTGGAAAGATTTTGAAGCGGCGTGCGCAAATCGTGCAATAATAAAGATGATAATTCCCTCTGTGTCTTCAGGCGTTTTAAGAGACGAATGAGGTTAGCGATAAAATTATTTAAGGAATCGTCGGTTTTTAAATCGGAATACGAACATATAAAATCGAAATTTTCCGATTCTAAAGGTTCTTCCGTAAAAACGCAAGAAAGAAGATGCGGAACATTTTCCAGTGATCTTTCAATAATCGAATAATTATTTTCGATGCGCGGAGCGACCCATACAAATAAATCGAAGTGAACTTCTTCGACGGCTTGTAAAAAATAATCAATGTTCGTAACCGCGTGAACCTGAATTTCCCGCGAAGACAGCGCCGCCAGGATTTTATTCCCCAAAGAGTCGTTCTGATTTAACAGAAGGCAGGAAACATCGGACATAATTTAATGTCCTTTAAACTGCGGCTTGCGTTTATCGAAAAACGCGGAAATGCCTTCGTCCTTGTCTTTTGTGGCGCAAACTCGCCCGAACAGAAGAGCTTCCAGATGTAAACCCTGATCAAGCGTTTGATTAAGTCCCTGATTAACAGCCTGAAAAATCGATTGAACGGCGATTGCTCCTTTGTCGATGATTTTATTCAGCAACGCCTTACCCTGATCCATCAGTTTTTCGGCGGGAACAACCCGATTAACCAGACCGATTTCAAAGGCTCGTTGGGCGTCAATCATATCGCCGGTCAACAATATTTCCAGCGCCCTTCCTTTTCCGATCAATCTTGCCAATCTTTGCGTGCCGCCGTAACCGGGGATTATTCCCAGATTAATTTCGGGTTGACCGAAGCGGGCATTTTCCGAAGCAATACGAATATGACACGCCATGGCTAATTCGCAGCCTCCGCCCAGGGCAAAACCGTTTACCAGAGCAATAACGGGTTTGGGAAAATTTTCGATCCGATCGAAGAGTTTCTGTCCAAAGCGGGCAAAGCGAATGGCGGATTCTCCGTTCAGGTCTTTAACCTCTTTGAGATCAGCTCCCGCAACAAACGCCTTTTCGCCGGATCCGGTTAACAGAATGCCTTTGATGTTTTCATCAGCCTGCAAATCGCTCAACAGGCTTGATAACTCTTCCAAAGTCCGGCGGTTGAGCGCGTTAAGTTTATCCGGACGATTTATGGTGACAACACCAATCGCCCCTTCAATTTCAACCAATAAATTTTGAAATGACATAACTCCCCCAATGTT
>JAJRSN010000251.1 GCA_024278715.1 Calditrichota bacterium | reverse complement strand
AACAAAGTTAGGGTTGTAAGGGGATGTAAGGGAAAGGTTTATTTGTTTAATTGTTTAGAAAAATTCCGTAGGAATTAAATGATAGTAGCCCAGTAATTTATTGCTGGGAATAATTGACCTCCCCCTTTCTCTGCCCTTCAGGGCAAGGGTGAAAAAACGTGACGCGTGACGAGGAAGATGAAAGCAGAGAGCGGAGAGCGGAGAGCAGAAAGCCGTGACCACAATCTGTCGTGATAAGTGAGTCGTAGAGGCACGCTTAACGCTTACACCATTAACGAATAACCGATTTAACAACATTTGATTAAATGTCGATAATCATTTATACGCATTACGATAATTGTAGATACCGTTTAACCCTAACGAAAATCATAAATCGTCTATCGGATATAGATCATTTTCTTCACCGACATAAATTCATTGGTAATAATTTTGTAATAGTAAATTCCCGAAGCCACCGAATTCCCGTAATCATCCCTGCCGTTCCAGGAGACATGATAGGTTCCCGAAATCTGATACGCATCGATCAGCGTTTTGATCTTTTCGCCGAGAACATTAAATACCACAATTTTAACGCGAGTCGCCTTTGGAATTTGATAAATAATTTTTGTTGTGGAATTAAACGGATTCGGATAGTTCTGATTCAGACGAAAATCTGGAATAAACCGTTCTTTTTCATCGGCATCCAGATCGGTTATTTCGCGGATTAAGGCAAACTTAACCGCATCGGCGCGCAGCACACTACCCTTCGCGCTTTGCCCGCTGTCAATAACTCTGATTTCCGCTTCAATATCCGCGGGAATGAAATGCAGTCCGAGCGATACCCAATTTCCGCTGCCCTCGTTCTGATCGATAAAAACCGAATCCACAACCGTCCCGTTAATCCTGAATTCATAAATGGCTTTGTCGGTCGAGTTTTCGGTTTTCGGAACCATCTCAAATAACTCATACACACCACTTTTCCTGAGTTTTGTAAAGAACCGCGCATAAGGGCTTGGCTTTGAATTCAACCAGGTGTAACGGCTCGTCGGTCCGTAAGCCTGTGCAACGCTGTAATACCAGGTTCCGGATTCTTCATAGTTCAAAGAATCCTCGTTATCGATAATTTCAAAATATTTTTGAACAAATGCCACAACAGGCAGCCTGATCTCGTTTTTCCGCGGGTCGTCGCTTCGGATTACAAGGGTGTCCTGAATTTCTCCTCTATGCTCGCTGTAAAAATAAAGCGGGATAATCCTTCCTGACATTGCCGGAATGACCAGAGGGAAATCGACTCTTGCAACAGCGGTATTATTTTGCGTTTTTATCGCTTTCACGGTCAACGCTTCCGAACCCAGATTTGTGAGTTCCAGATCATAACGCAACGTGTCGCCCCAACTCACTTCTCCGAAATTGATGATCTCCGTCTTTAAACGCAGGTCACGACTTCTGACCAGTCCGGATATTTTTACAACATCGGCTGCTACTATTCTGCCGGCTTGATCCTTTCCTCCCGCATGTAATTCCACCTCTATTTCATCATTTTTATTGACATACGATGTGGAAAGATAAACCCAATCGTTCGACGGAAGCGACTCATCAAATAGGGCGGTATCGACAGGTTGTCCGTTTAAATACACAATGTAGTTGATTCTTCGGACTAAATTCGATACAAGCGGTATTTGTACAAAAAGGTTGTAATAAGCGGATTGAGGTACAGTGTAAGTCCATTTCGCTATTGCCGTGTCGTTATCGGCTAATTGGACATAACGGGCGTCGGTTCCCCAGGGAGTTCCGACGGTTTCCGAATACCATGAACCCTTTATTTCCGAAAACCCGTCGTCCGAATTATCGATAAACGCATCGTCCGGCAGGTATTGAATAAATTTCAGAGTTTGATTGCCAAATGAGTCGCACACAGCAACTGCGGCTTTGGCTAAATATTTTTTTGATACCGGAACGGTTGTTCGCCAGGTATGAATTCCTATGGGAACGCATGGCAAAACACGGTAATCTTCATACACATCCTTCACGGCGACAAACGGCTGTTTTTGAAAAATGGCTTCATGCGACTTAACGGTAAAATAAACGTCGTCTCCGTCGGCTTCTTCGAAAAATTCAACTTCCGGAGCCTGAGAGTCCGAACTTTGACGCCAGCGCTGCATGGCTTCGACGGCTGTGGTGTAGTAAAATTTTACATCGGGATATTTTTTAGCGCGGTCGTGCGCCAGACTGTCGATTGTCTCGATGCTGTTAATAAAATCCGATTCCGGTAGATGTCCCCAAAAACATGCCACCTGATCTTCGCCCTTTTGAGCGGCGGCAAAGACCGTGTCGAGCAAATCGCCGCGAATTACTTTCCAAAAGTGTGCCGAACGGACATTCCAGCCCGGGCTGTTCCCGGGAATCTGATAGTTCTCTTCGGAAGGATGATAAGGAATAAAAGCCGACGGCGCCAATGACCAGTCGTAGTTATTATCTATGGGCTCCTGAGTGTCAACATGTTTGCTTGGATAATCGTTGTGCATACTGTAAGGCAAAATACGCTCGTTAAGATATTTCTGCCAGTCATTATCCATGTAGTGCCAGCCGCTGCGGAAAGAGACCGGAAAAACCGATTCCTCCAACAAAAATTGCGCCAGCGTGTAATTGAAATCATCAAGACAATCGGTGAATTTTTCCGCCTGATTCCAATAGTACCTCCCGTCATTGTTGTAATCGGACCAGATGAATGTGTGGTAATGCAAAGAGAGCTCATCGCCGTTAATTAGAATATTTTCCCCGTGATATTTTTTCATTAGGTAAAGGGTCATGATATTGGGAACCGGAACATTTTTATTTTCCGCATAACGAAAAATATTGCCCGCCATCATCCACCAGGTCATCTTTAATGGCTGACCGTCTGAATCAACTAATCTGGCTCTGAAGGACGGATCCATCACTTTGTAGGCATTTCTGTCGAAATTTGTGTAAAGATCGACATTGTAAAAACAGTTAGACCGATTCGTACGCATGCCGTCCCAAATTGCCGTATCCGATCCTATAACAAGATAAACGTCGCCGCCAGAAATGAAAGAGATGTTTAATAACATCAGCCGAATAACGGTGATTTTTTTTGATTT
>JAJRSN010000250.1 GCA_024278715.1 Calditrichota bacterium | reverse complement strand
TGAATGTCTCTGCTGTGGGATCTTGTAAAAGTTTGAATATTGTTTTGTTTTTGCTCGCAAGCAATTCTCCAAGTTCACCTTAAAGAATTTTATCACGAATCGCCACACACTTGTTAATTGCCTCCTGCTGCCTTTTATCCATGAAAGCGCTATATCTTTCAACTAAAAATGAGCTTGATCTTACTTCCAATGCTGCAATGGCTTTTTTAACATGTTCGTCATCTTCAATGTTAACATTTCTATCAGGAAAATCGTCTGTCTTGTATATCAAAAGATCGGGTCTTTTGCCGATTATGTTTAGTTCATCTTTATACTCCATGTAGAATTTTGCAAAATCTTTATCACCCGCTGCTATAGAATCAGAACGTCCGTATTTAACAGCAAAATATAGGTCAGAAAATTCATTAATAGCCTTATAAACAACCTGCTCCGCCCAATCACCTTGTTCTTTATTTGTAAGAAATTCTGAGTTAGCCATTGTTGGCGGTCGTCCCGTTAATTGTATTTCAGTATCAATTTTAAGCGGCGATTGTTTTATTAATTTTTTTATTTTATCTTTGTACATTCCTTAGACCTTTGTTTGCTGCTTTTATGTGTATTCACAACTCCAAAATTTATCAATTAGCAAAATAACTCATAAACAGAACAAGAAAACCGAAAAATTAAATAGCCATTTTACTTTCTGTGATTGAAAGATTACGCTAAAGATAACATTGCCAAAGAGCCGAATCAACCCGAAATTTCTTAACGAACAAAAATAAAAACGCTTTTGGAAAAACCGCAGCTTACGCTTTTCCGAACGAATTAATCGATAGCGGACAGAGCCGATTTCATCGCCGACCTATTTCCAAAATACAGGAATAAACATGGGGACCCTTTTCTTGTATTCTTCATATTCTTTACCAAATTCTCCGGTCAGCTCTTCTTCTTCCTTCCTTGAGATCAGGTAAAGCAATCCCACCAGAAAGGGTAAACAGCAAGGAATACAGCGCTGATAACAGAAAAGTAAAACCTATATGGGTCGATAACAATCCGATATGCTGCGGATGTCTGACCACAGAATAAATGCCCATGGTAATAACTTTCTCCGGTCTGTGTGTTTACGATACTTTCCGTGATAGTCCTTTTACAGAATCGCTCAATAGCCATAACCCCAACAAAACGAAAGGCGCAGATATGATCAGGTGAATCAACGGAATGAAGAAATTGATAACCGGAATCCTGATCGATGTATTTTGAGAAATCGGAGTAATAAATCATGGTTGAGGCGAAAACCAGATTCCAATCAAAGAGAAAAACAACAAATTAGCTGACAAGCGACCATAAATTTCACTAATCTTTGCGCCTTTCTCTTTTCCGTACTTTCCATGAAGTTTCAGGTGTTCGACTGATAAAAAATGAATTGGCAACGCTGCAATTACACCTAATACACAAATGAAAAACAGAATGTACATTTTTATCTCCTTTCCCAAAAAAGCCTTTCAATGTCTGTTAGCCGCCTAAAGGTTTGCGCATGATGGCGAGCCCGGATTAAAAAACTTTCAAAATTGCAAAAACTTTCTCGCGATGCGTTTTAATACCAAATAACATAAATATAACTACGAAATCTATCTGCTTACAAAAAATTGACCGCAGATTAACCCGATTACTCAGATTGCGCAGATTTATAAAGGAGAGAACGGCGCTGATTTGGGGTAATAGAAAAAAATGATTGAATGAATATCTTTCAGGGATAACAGGACATTTAATATGAACCATTTGGATTTGTGAATGTGCATCATCGATCCAAAAGGGACTATTACCGCACACCAAACACCAAACATGCCGCTTTACCCAAAGGATTTTTTAATAAGATCAGGTAATATCTCATCGATCCGATGCCGGCAATCCTGTTTTCACAAATTAAAGCACAGCCAATTTCGTTTTTAGGTCTTAAACCAAAATCCGGCGATTTTATTAATTCATCCTTTCATGAGTTCATAAATTTTGTACCAGTAGAAAAATGCCTGCGGATTCGATCTTTTTAATCGGTTTAAACGAGTATAAAATGGTTGTTCAATTGCCCAGTCCTTCATCTTAAGCGCATTATCAAAACGTTCCGGGTTATTTTTATTCGATTCGATAAGTTTAGCAAGATAAGCCGCTTTGGAAGCATGGACAATGGCTTTTTCAATCTGATACGTTTCAGAGAAGATGAAAGCTCGTATCTGAGAAATGCCGTTCTGCAATGCCGTAAAATTCCCGTTACCTTCCAGCCCGCGGGTTGAAATACACAATGCTGTTTCAAAGATGTCCTGCAAAACACGATTATGATTTTGTTCTAAATTCCGGTAAGACAATTCTCTTAAGGCAAACCGTTTAAAGGTTTCTCTTACAACTTCCAGATTCTTAACAGCATCAAACAGATTACCAATATCATAAAGCTGTTTGATAATTTCCATCGTTTTACTGTATCCGTTCTTTTCATAAGGAATCCCGGTAGTATTCGGGGCGAAGGCGGTCAACTTGTCGCCAAGTATATCTTCAAAGCTCGGTACATTAACTTTTACAGGAGCAGAATCTTGTTGTACAAATGATGAATCAATATCGACGGAGAGTATGTTTTTATATAAGGATTCTTCAAATAAAATATCGAGAAGAACATATTCTTCTTCCCATGCTGTTTTAAATACGGGTTGATAGTAAAATTTATAATGCGCTTTCATTATGGAAAAGTTTGTATTTCTTTCCTGCAGCTCAACTCTGCTAAAGTTCTTTCTTTTAAGAAAATCTGCAAACAGCGCATCTAATTCGATTTTCTTAGGCAACACAATATCAATATCAATGGACAATCTTTTGGTTAAACCTTGCAGCAACATGAGAGCCGTTCCGCCTTTAAAGATAAAATATATTCCGCTCTTTGCTAATCCTTCCAAAAGCAATAAAGCCCGGATGACCTTTTCGACTAATATTCTATCAGCATTCCTGTTCTTCCTTGAGACTTCATTAATCCATTCAATATTCAATGTTTTATCGGATATCATGGCTCAAATTATTGGCGCTTATTTTACTTTAGTGCCATTCTATAGATTTAATAAATTCATCAATCTCTGCTTTCTTTCGCCGCCTGTCGGCATATCTCAATAATTTACTTCTATTGATAGTATATTTATCAAAAGCGTTTTTGTAAATGTTAACAAGTTCATATCCCTGTAAAAAATAGAACAGGTTTTTATTACAATACAAATCGACCAATAGTTTTTCAAGAGATGATGTCGGAACCTTTTTGATGTTTTGTATTGGCGCTTCCGAAACAAAGGAGTTGATAATGATGCTGTTTTGCCGGGTAATGATGAATTCTTCAAGTATTTCTTTAGCGGGTTTTTTAAAGGTCGAATTAAAGCGTTCTTTTATTGAAAAGAATACAGACTCAAGCACATCTTTTTCCACTTCAACCACTGTAAATCGAAATGATAATTGATGTTGTAAAAATTCGCTTAAAAGCGATGTGTTCCAGATACAATATTTGACGAAGGGAAATTTATTTTTAATAATACTATTTATTTTTATTTCTTTATTTGAAATTTCGGGTAAATAATGAACGGATTTGCCAAGAATAAACTTTCCTTTGCCCGTACGTTGCAAAATTCCCTTTCGGATTAACTCATGAATCCGCCAATTAACGGTGGATTTTTTTACTTCAGGTTCTTCCGATTTGTAAAATCTGTACAAATCTTCTGTGAGAATGATTTTTCTGTCGGTAAACTTTTTTTTAATCTGCTCTGTTTTAAGTTTCATCGGTTTTTATTTTTAAGATATCTAATAATTGGCAGCAAATCAATAAAAGTGCCAATAATTTGGAAGGATATTTATAACAATAATCGTCAGAGTATGTCGAAATAACCTGAAAAGCAACTATCGATCGAAAAAAATTATTGCGCATCTTCATTTTAAGTTGTTTGTCAAATCTTGGGAGGTTCCGATGCGTTTTAATACCAGACAACATAAATATAACTACGAAATCGATCTGCATGCAAAAAACTTATGAATGTGCATTATCGATCAAAAGGGACTATTCCCGTTCAAAAAAGCATACTCGCTTCACCCGATATGGTCAAAGCATATTTCCTGAATCTTACTCAGGACATAATTTTGTAAAAACGAGTATTGAGAAAAGCCTGAAAAACCGTTTGTAAACCAAAGACAGACGGTGGGGGAGCACCATTTTGAGATTCGGCGGTTTGTCAAATAATAAGCTCATCTTTAACAAGCATTGAATTAACCGGAATAATAACAATGCGCCAATTTTTTGTATTACCACTGCAGATCTTTAAATAATCCGGATTTCCTCACGCTGTTCGGGAATCCGGATATTTGGAATTTATTAACGAATAAGGAACTTCCAGACCGCATTTTTCCATTAACTCAAAATCGCCCATAATATCCGAGACCTGCCCGTCTCTGATCAACTTTCCCGAATCGATGAGGATCACTCGCTGACAGGTCTCCAATATAAATTCCATGTCGTGAGAGGCGATTAAATTTGTTTTTTTATTCGAGGCGATCAGGTTAATAATGTTTCTTCTCGAACGCATATCCATACTGGCGGACGGTTCGTCATAAATCATTATCTCCGGTTCCATCGAAAGCACGCTGGCAATAGCCACCATCCTTTTTTCTCCCCCCGATAGATGGTGCGAAGGACGATTCGCCAGATGTTTACAATTACAAATATCCAGCGCTCTTTCTACCCGTTTGGTTACCTGCTCCCCGGGCAGCGCCATATTCATCGGTCCAAAGGCGATGTCATCCCATACGCTGGGAGAAAAGAGCTGATCGTCGGGATTTTGAAAAACATAGCCGACCGATCGGTTAAACGCCTTGTAAATAACTTCTTTACCGTTGATTCTGATGCTTCCGCGGGTCGGCTTTAGGATGCCGCATAAAAGCAGGAAAAGCGTCGTTTTGCCCGCGCCGTTGGGTCCGATAACTCCGACGCTTTCGCCTTCCTTTATGGTTATCGATACATCTTTAAGTACGTCGTCTTTGTCTTCATAAGAATAACAAAGCGATTGTATTTGAATGATTTCTTTTTTCATGGCATTGTCTTTTGAATTATTATGATTACCAAAATAATAACCAATGTAATCAGCGATTTTACATAATCAGAAGCCCGGGCGGAAAAGCGGCTGCTTTCCTGAACGTTTCCCGAATATCCTCGCAAAACCATGGCTGTACATATTCGTTCCGCTTGCTCCAAACTTCTTAAAAGAAGACTCCCGATGATCGCCGAATTGGTTCTAAGGCTGTGAAGAACGGAGTTGTTATTATACCCGCGGAGTCTTAATGCAATTTTCATTTTTCTTAGTTCTTCGAGGTAAACGTAAATATATCGATACGTAAAAAATACAAGCCCTGTCAGCTTTGACGGAATTTTCAAGGCTTGCAGCGCCTTCATGGTTTGCAGAAAAGGAGAGGTTTCCAACAGCACAAAGAAAATCAGAATACTGGCTATTGATCTTATGAATATTACAGAACCGATGATTAACCCTTCTTTATAAACCTTTAAAATTTTAAAAGAATATAGAATTTCTCCGCCGGAAGTAATGCTTAACAGGAATACCGCGAGAAACAAAAATGGAATAATATATTCAAGTCTTTTCATCAAATACCGCGCCGGCAAACGGGAAAAATATACGAGCAGAAAAGATATGATAAGAATGAACGGTAATAAAACAATCTTATTAATAAATGAAAATCCGACAATCAGTCCTACAAGGGATACAATCTTAAAACGAGTATCCCAATGATGAACGTGCGAATTTATATGAGCATATTTGTCCAATTCAATATGCATATCACTCCAGTAATTGGGGTTTGACCCGTAACAGAAATTTTACGACAAACAAGCAGATTATCGCTTCTATTATCATTATGGGAATGTTGGAAACCACGGCTATTTTAGCCACAGTTTCAAATTCTTTTTCCGAAAGAATAAGGAAAACGGATAAGAGTACGGAAGAAAAAAAGATGGAAATTCCACCGCAGAAAAAAGCGAGAAACAACACAAAACTTTTCTTCGGATTCAATTTTCTTAATTCGAACAGCGCATGAGCAATCAGGGCGGGCACGCCCATAATGACGGCGTTTACTCCCAAAGACGTAATCCCGCCGTGCCCAAAGATGAACGCTTGGAGAAGGAGTCCGATAAGAATAGAAGGAAAGGCTGCCATACCAAGCAATATGCCTACCAATCCGTTAAGAACCAGATGAACGCTTGTGGGTCCGATTTTTATATGAATAAGCGAGGCGACAAAAAAGACCGAAGTAACAACCGATATCTTGGGAATGTCTTCTTCCGACACTTTTTTTAAAGTATAGGCTGTAATCAGAGAAGTAATTGCATATCCGGTTATGTAAATATTTCCGTTCAAAACCCCGTCGGATATATGCATAACGGATCATTTCCTCCTGGACTTCAAGTAAAACAACAGCCCGGTAACAGCCATTATCACCCCAAACGCCCCGATATAATTGTTCCTGTTCGATTCGTCATGGTGAAGGTTCTCTATGGTTTTGCCTTTGTTAATCGTTATTTCTTTGTCAATTCCGTGTCCCATGCCGTCTTCCGCTTTTATTCTCCAGACGCCTTCACGATCAGGAACAAAGGCGAAACACCCGTTTTTATCGGTGCGACCGTTCTGATATTCCACTTTGTCGTCAGCAGGGGAGAATATCTTGATATCGGCATAACTTATGGGTGCTCCGCTGTCGTATTCAAGCTTAATGATGACCGCGCTGTCTCTTACAACATTGTAAGTAACGCCGTGGGCAAAAGCGACGCTTTGCCAACAGCTTAACAGTACAAATAATAAAATTAGTTTGATTTTCATGAGCTTTCCTTTATGTTTTGTACACTCCACCGGACTCTAATTCATCGAGCGCGGATTGTTGGCATAACCATTGCTATTATGAAACTTATTTTTCCACCCAGAGGGTGAGGGTAGTGGAGTAAAACAGTTTATCCACATCGGGTTCCGGGTTTTTGATTAACTTTTCCGCCATAAAGATCATCCAGCCCGAATCGCTCATTTTTAACACGGCTTTTCCGTTTGCGTCTGTTTTGTAGGTTG
>JAJRSN010000249.1 GCA_024278715.1 Calditrichota bacterium | reverse complement strand
CATCCTCCTAAAGCGGTATATTGCCGTGTTTTTTGGGAGGATTCTCATCCCGTTTGCTTTTTAGCATTTCCAGCGCTTTGATTAATTTGTAACGCGTAATTTTGGGCTCAATCACTTCGTCAATCATACCGCGCCCGGCTGCCACATAAGGATTGGCGAATTTCTCCCGATACTCACGAATTTTTTCCTGCAGGGTGGCTTGGGGATCCGCGGATTTTTTGATCTCCTTGGCAAAAATAATCTCACTGGCGCCTTCCGGTCCCATCACAGCAATTTCCGCTGTGGGCCAAGCGTAAACCATGTCGCCGCGTAAATGCTTTGAATTCATTACGCAAAAAGCCCCGCCATAAGCCTTGCGGGTAATAACCGTAATTTTGGGTACCGTTGCCTCGGCGTAAGCGTAAAGCATCTTTGCTCCGTGACGAATAATTCCGTTGTATTCCTGAACCGTACCTGGCATAAAACCCGGAACATCTTCAAAAGTGATGATGGGAATATTGAACGCGTCGCAAAAACGGACGAAACGAGCCGCCTTAACCGACGCGTTGCTGTCGATAACGCCCGCAAGGTATTTTGGCTGATTTGCCACCACGCCGACAGAGCGCCCGTTCAATCGCCCGAAACCGATTACAATATTTTGCGCGTATAGCTCCTGAACTTCTAAAAATTTTTCGTCATCCAGAACAATGCGGATTATCTCTTTCATATCGTAAGGCTTGTGAGGATTATCCGGAATAATGTAATTAAGGCGTTCATCCACGCGTTCGGGAGGGTCTTCGGTAGCAACCAGCAAGGGCTCTTCCATATTGTTGTTGGGCAGATAGGTCATCAATTCGCGAATGGAGGCAAACAGCGACTGTTCGTCGTCAAAGGTAAAATGGGTAATCCCGCTTTTTGTCGCATGAACGTCCGCGCCGCCCAGCTCGTCCGCGGTAACGTCTTCGTGATTGACGGATTTTACGATTTTAGGTCCGGTCAAAAACATAAACGAAGTATTGCGAACCATAAAAATAAAATCAGTCAACGCCGGAGAATACACCGCCCCGCCGGCGGCAGGTCCCACAACTGCGCTGATTTGCGGAATTACGCCCGAATGCAGCACGTTGTTTAAAAAGATGCTGGTGTAGCCCGCAAGGGAATCCACACCTTCCTGAATTCGCGCGCCGCCGGAATCATTAATCCCGATGATGGGCGCTCCGTTCTTTGCCGCCATTTCCTGAATTTTAACCACTTTCTCGGCTACCACCTGCGAAAGCGATCCGCCATAAACGGTAAAATCAAACGAATAAACAAAAACCAGACGACCGTGAATGGTTCCGTATCCGGTCACTATGCCGTCTCCAAAAACTTTCCGCTCCACATCGGTAAGACTTTTGTCCGCGGACATTCGAAACATGTCGATCTCTTCAAAGCTGTTCTCGTCCAAAAGCAAATCGATACGTTCGCGAGCGGTGAGTTTTCCTTTTTCGTGCTGCTTTTGGATGGATTTTTCGCCGCCGCCTAATTTGGCGATTTCCTGCTTCTCTTTTAATTCTAAAATTTTGCGTTCTATACTCATTCTTCTGTTCTCCCGGATTGACAAAGTTCGGTCAATACCTTTCCCGACGATTTCGGGTGAATAAAGGCGATTTTCGCGCCATGCGCTCCTTCTCTCGGATGTTCGTCGATTAGCCGAATCCCTTTATTCTTTAAATCCGAAAGCTGATTTTCAAGATTGTCGCTTTGAAAGGCAATGTGATGAATTCCCTCGCCTCTCTTCTCCAAAAAGCCTGCAATTGGGCTGCTTTCTTCGGTCGGCTCCAAAAGTTCGATTTTAACTTCGCCGACCCTGAACATCGCCACCCGCACTTTTTGCGCTTCCACTTCTTCCGTTCCCAGATATTTCAGCCCGAGAACATCCCGATAAAAGGGAATGCGTTCTTCCAACGACCGAACCGCGATCCCGATGTGATTTATTTGCTGAATCATTTTTCTTTTAACTCCTTTAAAATTTGAATCACTTTTTCGTTAATCAATTTATAGGGAGAGGTTTTTTTACGAAGAATCTGATCGATCCAGACATCCAGATTGTTGCCCGTTTCAAGAAATTTGTGAACATGAGCTTCAATCTTTGCGGTAATGATTTTCTTCAGCTCCAATGTTACCCGACGACGACGCCTTTCTCTCAACGTTCCGTTTTCTCCCATTCTTTGCATATATTCGTGCAATCCGTTGACCAATTCTTCAATTCCCGTATTCTCTGTGGCGGACGTCATAAAAATCGGGCTTTTAACCCCTTTTTCATCTTCGCTTTTTAAATGCAAAACGTACTCAATTTCCGCTTTCAGCCGGTTTGCCTCTTCTTTATCGGCTTTGTTTACGACAAAAATATCTCCTATTTCCATCACTCCGGCTTTTAACGCCTGAATCTCGTCTCCCAATCCCGGAACCAGCACCAGCATCACCAAATCGGCAATATTCATCACTTCAATTTCTGTTTGCCCCACACCGATGGTTTCGATAACAATCAAATCAAATCCCGCGGCGTCAAGAACTTTAACCGAATCTGAAGTTGCTCCTGCGACTCCGCCCAGATGACCGCGCGAAGCCATGGAACGAATAAAAACGCCCGCATCTACTGTGTGCTTCTGCATGCGCAATCGGTCGCCAAGAATAGCCCCTCCCGTGAAGGGCGAGCTGGGATCGATTGCCAGCACGGCTATTTTCTTATCCCGTTTCCGCTCCTGTTCGATAATCCGATCCAGCAGGCTGCTTTTACCCGAACCCGGAGGTCCGGTTATTCCGATAACCTGAGCGCGCCCGGTGTGTTCAAACAGAGCGTCAATCAGTTCCTCTTTTTGCGGAACATCGTTTTCGATCCAACTAATGGCTCTGGCAATGGATCGCGTTTCGCCGTGAATAATGCCGTTGACTAATTTGCCGATCAATGGAGTACTCTTTCTTTATTGGTTTCGATAAATTCAATTACCTTTTGGATGGGTGTGCCCGGAGTAAAGATGGCTTCAATCCCCTGTTCCTTAAGAAAGGAAATATCTTCCTGTGGTATTACCCCGCCGCCAAACACGATGACGTCATTTGCCCCCTGCTCGCGTAAAAGGCGGACGACTTCGGGAAATAGTTCGTTGTGTGCGCCGGAGAGCAAACTCAACCCCACAAAATCCACATCTTCCTGAATTGCTGTTTTTACTATCGCCTCGGGAGATTGACGAATTCCCATGTAAATCACCTCGTAGCCGGCGTCTTTTAAAGCGCGTGCAATGTATTTTGCGCCGCGGTCGTGACCGTCCAGACCGGGCTTGGATATCAGAATACGAATTTTTCTTGACATAATCTATTCCTCGCCAATTTCTAATCAAAGTACAATTGATTCACGATATTCACCGAATTCATCTCTCAGAACATTACAAATCTCGCCCAAAGTGGCGTAAGCTTTAGCGGCGTCAAGAATCAAAGGCATCAAATTAACGCTTTCGTCGCGCGCCCCTTCCCGTAACGCCTGCAGCGCCTCTTCCGTTTCCCGATTATTGCGGTTTTTCCGCAGCTTCATTAATTTTTCCGATTGGACTTTGCGTAACCGGGGATTGACTCGTAAGATTTCTTTGGGCTTCTCTTGTTCGACGGTGAATTTATTAACCCCCACGACAACACGATCGCCTTTTTCGATTTCCTGCTGATATTTGTAAGCGGCATCCTGAATTTCTTTTTGAACATAACCGTTTTCAATGGCTTGAACCATTCCGCCCATTGTTTCAATCTTGTTCAGATATTTACTGACCTCTTCTTCGATTTTATCGGTTAAATTTTCAATAAAGTAGGAACCCGCGAGAGGATCGACCGTGTTTGTTACTCCGGACTCGTAAGCCACAATCTGTTGTGTACGCAGCGCGATTCGCACGGAATCTTCGGTGGGCAGTCCCAGGGCTTCATCGCGCGAGTTGGTGTGCAGGCTCTGTGTTCCTCCGAGCACAGCCGCCAACGTTTGAATGGTTACGCGAACGATGTTATTGTCCGGCTGCTGCGCCGTTAACGTGCTGCCGCCGGTCTGCGTATGAAAACGCAGCATCATGGACTTCTCTTTTTTGCCTGAAATTTTTCCTTCATTATTTTTGCCCAGATGCGGCGAGCCGCGCGGAATTTGGCGATTTCCTCAAACAGATCGTTATGGGCGTTGAAAAAGAAAGAAAGTCTCCCGGCAAACTGATCCACATCCAGCCCCACTTTAATGGCTGCTTTAACATATTCGATGCCGTCCGCCAGAGTAAACGCCACTTCCTGCACCGCGGTTGAACCGGCTTCACGAATGTGGTAACCGGAAATGCTGATCGTATTCCACCTGGGAATTTCTTTGGAGCAATATTCGAAAATATTTGTAATCAAACGCAACGACGGCTTAGGCGGAAAAATGTAGGTTCCGCGTGCAATGTATTCCTTAAGAATATCATTTTGAATGGTGCCGCGTAACTGCTCTTTTGCAACGCCCTGTTTTTGAGCCACGGCGATGTAAAAAGCAAGCAATACCGCAGCCGGAGCGTTGATTGTCATGGAAGTCGAAACCTTGTCGAGGGGAATTCCCCGGAACAGGATTTCCATATCTTCAAGACTATCGATGGCTACGCCCACTTTTCCCACCTCTCCGACGCTGCGCGGATCGTCCGAATCGTAACCGATTTGCGTGGGCAAATCGAAGGCTACCGAAAGACCGGTCTGCCCCTGGCTCAATAGATACTTGTAACGCTGATTCGATTCCTCAGCCGTGCCAAAACCCGCGTATTGCCGCATTGTCCAAAAACGACCGCGGTACATGGTGGGCTGAACGCCGCGGGTAAACGGGTACTCTCCCGGAAAACCGATATGTTCCAGATACTCTTCCTCGCTCATTTGCCGAGGCAAATAAAGTCGTTCGACGGGAAGCCAGGAACTCGTTGAAAAAGATTCCTTTTGTTCGGGAAATCTTTCCAAAACTTTTTTAAGGGTTGTGCCTTCCCATTTTGCTTTTTGCTGTTCAATCAAACTTTTTTTGCCCATAATCTATTTACTCTCCTCGCCTTTTTTTAAATGGAATATATAATTTAAGAATATTTTCACGATTTCGAAAATCTAATTCAACTCACTATCGTCATTTTTTTGAAAGTTTTGAATTTAACATCATCAGACGCCCGACGGTATCTTTTTCTTTTTTTAAAGCTCAATAAAATCGTTGTTCTTATTTCAAATCAAATCGCTTTTGTCACTCGTAAATAAATCAAAATTACTCATCGGATAATTTAATTTAAAAAATAATCGGATTACGCAATAAATAACAGTTCTGTTGCCGCGCAGCGGAACGGTCAAAGTTACCTCACTAGGCTATCACATAACCGCTCCGTTACTGCAAAAGAGATATTCTCCGCCGTGTAATCCGAGCAATATTCGCAATTCTGGTTAAAAATTTGATCCGGTATTTTAATAAAGTTTTGACACTATACTAACAAAACACTAATATTTTATTTTAATCTTCTAACAATTGACTAACAAAACAGGAGAACATATTATGAATAAACGTCTTTTTAAAGTGGTTTTATCTTTGATATTCTTTTTCACGCCGCTTTTTTCGTTTTCGCAGTCCTTGCCCAAAGGCAAAATAAGCGGCTTGGTTTTCGGCGATTACTATTACATTCTATCCGATCACGATTCTAATTTAAAGGATCGCAACGGATTCTGGTTTCGGCGGATTTATCTGACTTACGACCAGGACTTGCTGCACAATTTTTCCATGCGCCTTCGTCTTGAAATGGCGCACAAGGGAGATTTTGAATCCAAAGAAGCCGCCGTTCCTTTTGTGAAAGACGCCTATTTAAAATACAAAACCAAAAGCACGGAAATAATTTTGGGAACGTCTCCCACACCTACCTTTAATATTATCGAAAAATTCTGGGGATACCGCGCGGTGGAAAAAACGCCGGCTGATCTTTACAAAATGGCTTCTTCCAGAGAAACGGGACTTGCCGTTAAAGTTAAATTCGGACCATCTCAAAAGGCTTACTTCCACGCTATGGTCGGCAACGGGAACGCTCAAAAATCAGAAAACAATAAAGGTAAAAAAGTCTTGCTTTCGCTGGGATACAATGTTACAAACAATCTTCTATTTGAAGCTTACGGAGATTACGAAACTCTTCCCGAAACCAAAAGACGCTATACTTATCAGGGCTTTATGGCTTATCAGAACAGTTCTCTGAGAGCGGGATTAATGTATGTTAACCAGCTCAGAACGCAATCCGGAAAGAGCGCGGTCAATCGCCGACTTGTTTCTGCTTTCGCAACTTACCATTTAAAGAAAAACCTGTCCTTTTTCAGCCGGGTTGACAAGTTGTTTGATCCCGTTACCGACGGAAAGAACATTTCGTACATTCCGGTCGATTCATCGGCAAAAGCCACTTTTATGGTGTTTGGATTAGATTATTTGTTTTTAAAGACCCTTCATTTAATACCGAACATCGAATTGGTTTTTTATGACGGCGCGCAAAAACCGGACAATGACATTATTCCGCGAATAACCTTTTTCTACAAGTTTAAATAATTTACCAAAGGGGCGCTTTTTTGAAGCGCTCCTTTTGTTGTTTTGCGGATTTTACTAATCTTTGGTTTCATTCGGAACCTTCCGTATCTTTTTGAATTAAATGTGAATAAATAAATCGACAGGCGATAAATATTTCTCTTGCATTTTGAGAAAAATTATTTAAAATAGAAAAAGTCTGAATTAAAAGAGAGGATTTAAAAAAAATAGATCAGATCACTCCACAGCTCGAACGGTGTATTTTAGTTGGTATGGTGCAGCGGGGTCAGTCCCGGTGGGAAGTGGAAGACCATCTTTCCGAATTAAAAGCTTTAGCCCAAACCAGCGGCGCCGAAACCGTCCACACCTTTATTCAGGAGCGCTCTTCTCCTGATCCCGCCTTTTTTTTGGGTAAGGGTAAAATTGAAGAAATAAACGAATTCCTTCAGGATAACGAGATCGATCTCATTATTTTTGATGACGAGCTCTCTCCGGCTCAGGTGAGAAATATTGAAAAATTAACGGGTATCAAAGTCATCGACCGCACCGGTTTAATATTGGATATCTTTGCTCTGCATGCGCGCACTAACATGGCTAAGGTACAGGTGGAATTGGCACAGCTAAATTACTATCTTCCGAGACTTACCCGCCAATGGCAGCATCTTTCCCGACAAGTCGGCGGAATTGGCACCAAAGGTCCCGGCGAAACCCAGTTAGAAACCGACCGCCGATTGGTACGCAAACGCATCGCACATTTAAAAGAAAAACTGGTTCGTTTTTCGAATCAGGATATGGTGCAGAGGCAAAATCGTAAAGGTTTGTTTCGCGCCGCCCTTATCGGATACACCAACGCCGGAAAATCCACCCTGATGAACGCACTGACCGACGCCGACGTTACCATTGAAGATCAGTTATTCGCAACATTGGATACAACAATAAGGCGGCTCGAGTTAGGTCCCGGCACAACCATTCTTTTAAGTGACACCGTCGGATTTATTCGCAAGCTTCCGCACCATTTGGTCGCAAGTTTTCACACAACGCTTTCCGAAACCCGTGAGGCAGACTTGCTTATTCATGTTGTGGATGTGAACCATCCCAATTACGAATCGCATCTGGAAACTGTGGAACGGCTGCTGCGGGATTTGAACATGGACAGAAAAAAACAGTTGCTTGTTTTCAATAAAGTCGATCGTTTGCAAAATCACGGGCTTTTGGATCAGTTAAGAATTTTGTATCCCGAGGCTTTGTTTATTTCCGCATCCCGGCACATCGGTTTGCATCACTTAAAACAACGTCTATTGCAATTAGCCGAAGATCGATACGAAATCCGTGAAATAAAATTGAATTATCAATCGGGCGCCGCCGAGCATTTATTTTACCCTCTGGCAACCATTCTCGAAAAATCTTCGGACGATCATTATCTCTATCTTACTATTAAATACGATAAAGCCAATAAGACCAAAATTAACCGCATTGCAGCAAAGTACCGGTGAGCACTATGAAAAAAACCTTTCTTTTTACTGTCATCCTTTTCCTGTACGCCCTGTCTCTGAAAAGTCAAACTATTAACCGGATGTATTTTGACCGATTTACCCATTACACTATCGACGACTGGATTACCTACGCCCCGGCAACGGATATCACTTCCGTTGAAATCGGGGAAGATTACGTTTTTTTCGGAACGCGGCTGGGCGGGATTTTACGTTACCATCTTTATGAAAAATATTGGGATTTTCCTTTTACCACGAGTTCGGGATTACGCAGTAATTCGATTATGAAGCTGAGTTACGATGAAAACAGGCGTTTGCTTTTTGCTAGAACTCCCAAAGGCGTTGACGTGTATAATTTTGCCTTTCAATACTGGACGCCTTCCGACGACACCATGCCTCCCCAGCGTAAACCGGATCCGGTTGAAATGAAGTATTTCAAAAAAGAAAAAAATCCTATACGCTTTCCGCCTTACTACCGACCTTCATTGCGGGAATTACCCGATTTTTTCACCGATCGCAAATACGTTTTTCGTCCCCCGGATGAAATTCTGGATCCTTTTAACCGCACTTTTTATCTCAATTCCGAACGGGTTGTTGACAAATTTAATCGCCTTTGGCTGTCAACAAACGGACTAGGACCCGCTTACGCCGATTTGAACGAGAACACGCTGATCATTGAGCCCCAGTCTCTTCCCAACATCTATCCAAGAGACATCTATTTAGACGGGAACAATGTGTGGATCGGCGGAAAAAGCAACGGTTACGTTCCAAGCGGAATCTGTTTATGGCGCGGCAATCCCGAAGAATGGGAATACTTCGAAGCGGGTTTAATAATGGGCATCTACGATCACAACATCAACGCTATTACCGGAAGCAAAAGATTCGTTTTTTTCGGTTCGCAGCAAGGTCTGGTTCGATACGACAAAAAGAAAAAGGAGTGGCGTACGTTTACCCGCGCCCAGAGGCTCCTTTCGGAAAATATTCGTGATCTGTTGATTTTTGAGAATCGATTATTTATCGCCACCGACCGCGGGTTTAATTGGATGGACTTAAATTACGGTTCCATCCAGCGCCCCAAAAACTCCAAATTGAATAATATTCTGATCTCACGAATTGCCCGAACCGATTCTTCGCTTTTATTCGCCACGCCCTACGGAATTTATCAATACTTTCCGAAAGAAGATTCTCTCACTCTTTTTAAAACGGGTTCTGCGGTGTTGGACATTCAAATAGGAGCGGTCGGCGTCAATAACGATTCTCTTTGGTTTGCCGGAGAGCAGGGCGTTTCTTTTTACGATCCGACCAAAAAAAGTTGGACTTCATTCACGAGAATTAAAATGAAGTTCCATGATATTGCCTTTACACCGGGTGTGGTCTGGTTTGCTACGGATCGCGGTCTTTTAAAATACATTATTAAACAAGATTACTGGTATCTTTACACAACGCGTGACGGCTTAGCCCACAACCGCATCTATCGCATTGATTTGGACGGCGATAACATGTGGCTGAGCACGCCCAGCGGTATTACCCTTTTTCGCTGGTACCGGCAGGGAAGGGTTGAATAACAGGCGGGTCAAATTATTTACGTCTTCTGAAACAGCGATTGACTAAAATTAAAAAAGGGCTGCTCTTCTTTTAAAAGCAGCCCTTATTTTGTTTTTTTTATTATTTATTATTTAATACCGGCTATCTTTTCCAGCATATCCGTGGTCAGCGATTTCGGACGTTCAATAGCCTGACCAACCGCCCGATCCCAAATAATATTGCTCAACACACCGATAGCGCGTCCGACGCCAAACATTACTGTGTAAAAATCATAATCTCTTACGCCGTAATGCCATTGAATCACACCGGAGTGAGCGTCAACATTGGGCCAAGGATTTTTAGCCTTGCCATGCTCCGTCAGAATCGGAGGGACAACTTCATAAAGCATACTTACCAGTTTAAAGATGGGGTCGTCCGGCAGATGTTTTAAAGCGAATTCGCGTTGTGCCATGTAACGCGGGTCTGTTTTGCGCAGAACGGCGTGACCGTAGCCGGGAATTACCTGACCCGAATTCAATGTATCCCAGACAAATTTTTTCAGCTCATCTTTTGTGGGTAATTTACCGCCCATCTTCTCCATCACATGCTGAATCCAGCGCAATACTTCCTGATTAGCCAGACCGTGCAAAGGACCGGCAAGACCGTCCAGACCAGCCGATAGGGCATAGTACGGATCGGATAAAGCCGAAGCGACGAGGTGAGTTGTGTGGGCGCTGACGTTTCCGCTTTCGTGATCGCTGTGTAAAATAAAATACATCCGCGACACTTCGTCATAAGGATGACCGATTCCCATCATGTGGGCAAAATTAGCGCCAAAATCCAGTTCGGGGTCCGACGGAATAGGCGTGTCGGCTTTGTACTTCATGCGATAGATATAGGCTGCAATTTCCGGTAATTTTGCCAACAGGTTCAAGGCGTCTTCAAAATAGGGTTCCCAATAATTCATTTTACTGATGCCTTCGTTGTACTTTTTAACAAATTCGGATTCTCTTTGCATGGCAAGAACTGCAGCCGAGAACATGGTCATCGGATGGGTATCGCGGGGCATTGCGCGAAGCATATCGAAAACATAGTGAGGGACCCTGCGTCTTGCTTTAAATTCTTCGACCACATCCTGAATATCTTCTTCGGTCGGAATTTCGCCGGTCAGCAAGAGATAAAAATGTCCTTCAACATAAGGCATTTCGGCGCCTTTTGGTTTGGGAAGCTTTTCCAGAATTTCAGGGATCGTATAGCCCCTGAAACGAATTCCCTCCTCAGGGTCAAGATACGAAATGTCCGTGGTTAAGCATTTTAATCCTCTCATACCTCCGTATAATTGGCGAATGTGAACCTTATCGACTTCCACATCGCCATATTCCTTCATCAACTTGGTAATTCTTTCACGATATGAAGGAATCTTTTCCGCTAATTTTTGTTTTAATTTAGACATACCTATCCCCTTTCTTTAATTAAATGAGGTTGGAAAAAAGTTAATATGTTTATGCCGGTATTATCCCTTTTTTTCTTCTTTTGCCTCTTTATTCGATTTTTTGTTTTTTCCGTTACCATTATTGTTCTTTTTATAGTCGGTGATATAAAATCCGCTGCCCTTAAAAACAAGTCCGGCGCCGGCACTTATCTTTTTTTCCACCCGACCGGAACATTGCGGGCACTTGGATATCGGTTCAGCCGAAATGCTTTGAAATTCTTCGAATTGATAACCGCAGTCTCTACAAATATATTCGTACGTCGGCATTTTACCCTCCAAAATTCGGTTTAGTTTTCGGCTAATAAGCTACATATACACGCCACATTTATTATATCATCAACGCTGCAACCTCTGGAAAGATCATTAAAAGGTTTGGCAAGACCCTGAATAACCGGGCCCACTGCTTCGGCGCCGGCAAGCCGCTCGGTAATTTTGTATCCGATATTCCCGGCGTCTAAGTCCGGAAAGATAAACACGTTTGCTTTTCCCGCCACCGGGCTGTCGGGGGCTTTGCGTTTTCCGATTTCCGGAATCAACGCGGCGTCAAATTGTAATTCTCCGTCAACATTAATATCCGGCGCTAATTCTTTTACCGTTTTGACGGCTAAAACAACTTTTTCCACATCTTCGTGGCTTGCACTTCCTTTTGTCGAAAAAGATAACATAGCTACCCGCGGCTCGGCGCCCACCAGTTTACTAAATGTGTTTGCGGTGCTGATGGCTATACTCGCCAACTGCTCGACGTCCGGGTTAGGAATAACCGCGCAATCGCCAAAAGCAAATTCCCTTTCATCCGGCATTACCATGATAAATGAACTTGACACGACTTTAATACCCGCTTTCACGCCAATAACCTGAATAGCCGCGCGCAAAACATCGCCCGTGGTCGCCACGGAACCGGCAACCCCGCCGGATACCTCTCCGCGCCGTACCATCATCGCGCCAAAATAGAGATTGTTTTCCACGGTTTTTCTTGCTTCTTCCGACGTAATGCCTTTATGTTTGCGCAGCTCAAAAAATTCCTGAGCGTACGAATCGAGTTTCGGCGATGTTTGTGGGTTTTCAATTTCAATGTCTTTTAAGTTTACTCCGTTTTCTTCTGCAAGTTTTTGTATCTCTTCGGGAGAGCCTAAAATGATCGGGTGAACTAAATTCTGTTTATGTAAAAATTCGGCTGCTTTTAAAACGCGCGGATCAAATCCCTCGGGAAAAACGATTTTTTTGAACTCTTTTTTTGCGTTTTCTCTTATCTTTTCAATGAATCCCATCTCAGTTTCCTTCCTGTCCTAATTTCTCTATTAGTTTCTTTTCCACAAATTTTGTTACAAATTTTTCAATATTTCCGCCGAAATTAGCGACATTTTTAATTATTGTCGAATTCAAATAGGTAAACTTTTCGTGCGGCATTAAAAAAACAGTTGTAATATCATCGGCTAATTGTCTGTTCATCAAAGCCATCTGAAATTCATATTCAAAATCCGTAATGGCGCGCAGCCCGCGAATTATCACTTTGGCGTTTACCCTTTTTGCAAAATCCACTACCAAACCGTCAAACTTTTCAACGCTCACATTCGGAAAAGGTTTAATCGCATTAACAATCATCTCTATGCGTTCATCGACATTAAACAGAGGTTTTTTAGCCGGATTTATGGCAATAATCACGATCACCTTATCAAACAGTTTGGAACTGCGTTCGATAATATCGATATGCCCAAGCGTAATCGGATCAAAGGTACCCGGATATATGGCTATTTTGTGGTCACTCATTTTCTTTTTTCACTATAAAACTAATTAGACTTCTACCCATTTTTTTCTGAATTAAAATCTCATAAACCTTGCTTTCCTGATGAATAGGATTAATGCGTTCGTGTTCAACAACCAAAACGCTTTTTTCGGACATCATCTGCGAAGTTAACAAGGAATCTATTAATTCTTGCAGCTCAGGATATTTGAACGGAGGATCTAACAACAAAAGATCCGCCTGAAAATCAGCGGTGCGCGCGAACAGCAAAGCATCCTGTTTGATAATTGTGTAGTTCTCTTCCGGAATGCCGATTATCTCAATGTTCTGTTTTAAAACGGCTAACGACTTACTTGATTTATCAACAAAATAGACCTTTTTGGCTCCTCTGCTTAGTGCCTCGAGTCCCAAACTTCCGCTGCCAGAGAAAATATCCACCACTGTTTTTCCTTCGGGAAAATCTTGTAATACATTAAATATCAGCGCCTTAACCCGATCCGTAGTGGGTCGAATTGAAAAATCGTCGCTACTCTTTAACTTTCTCCCCTTATAAACTCCGGATATTATACGCATTCAGCCGTCAGCTCTCAAATGAATAAGTCAACCACTAATTCAATTTGATACTTTGCTTTATTAAATGTCTTTTGATCTGTTGCCGATATTATCATTTTGTGTACGTTTAAATTCCGATTGCTGGCGGCAATCGCGCTCAAAAACTTCAGGCAATCGTCATAATTTCCTTTACCCTTAAACTGGACCCGGCGTTTTTGTAAACCGAATTGATCCGGAGAATTGCTAAACTCTTTAAAGCTTATCGTCTTAATATTAAATTGCGCGCCAACCGCCTCAAGCCATTGTTGAAATGATGAAAGATCGCTCAGCTTTTGGGTGACCGTTACTTTCTCTCCGCCGCCTTTAAGCTTCACCGTAAAAATTCCTGTAATTCCGTCGCCCGGACGTTCATCCGTTGCAACCAATGTTGCCTTTTCCGACCCCAAAACGTCTCTTAACTGCATTGTTATTGCGGCTAATTGAGCCCGGTTTTTGCTGCAAATTTCAAATGAAAGTTCATCGACGTAAAAAAGAATGCTTGAAATCTGGGCGTTGTTTGCCTGAACCGCTCCCTTGATTTTCTTTACCAAGTTCAGATTGTAGAAATTTTTGCCCGCAAGCGTATTTAGATATTCCGCCTTTTTAACTTCCAGCGGATTAGGGGGGGGTGGTTGACTAACGGGCTGCTCGGATGCCTTTTCTTTAGCCGGAACGGACTCCGCTTCTTTCCCTCCGAAAAAAACTCCGCGCAAAACAAACAACAGCGCCGCCAGCACAACAAATACTACCGCGCCGATAATTATCGGTTTAAAATTTATTCCGGGAAGTTTTTCGTCTTCAAATTCTTCGGGGAAAACATATTTTTCGGGCTTGTCGTCAAAACTCTCGGGTTCGCTTTCGGGTTCGCCTAATGTCTTAAAAAAATCCTGTTCTCTCTGTTCTTCGTGGAAGGACTCTACTACTTCTTCTTTTTCTAATTTTTCCTCTTCTTCCGGTTTCGAATCTAAATCGAACTCCGGTTCCTGCTCTACTTGCTCTTCCTTTTCCTCTTCCAATTGGAATTCTTGCTTCTCAAAAAGATCGGTTTCGAGAGGTTCCTGCTCCTGTTGGGGCTCCGCAGGTTTTTCTTCTTTTTCCGGTTG
>JAJRSN010000248.1 GCA_024278715.1 Calditrichota bacterium | reverse complement strand
ATAACTTGTTTCCCTTTTTCCTTTAACCTTTAATCTTTTGTCTTTTATCTTACTTGTAATTTATTGTTTTGTTTCGAGTTAAAGACCCCCCTTTTAATTTCCCCCCTGCAAAGGGGGGAACGCCGAAGGCAAGGGGGTCTTTACTCAAACCGCACAGTATCTGAATTTCAGAATATTTTTCGTTAACAAAGTTTTGTTTTGAATTTTTGTCATTTAGTAATTTGAATTTGTTTCGTATTTCGATATTCGAATTTCGGATTTATGATTTTCCTCTTCAATCAACTTTGTTACTCGTAACTCGTTACTTGTCACTCGGTAACTTTGTAACTTTGTCACTCTGTTACTCGTCACCCATTACGGCTTTCAGATTTTTGCTTTCTTACAACCCTTTACTTTAATCTTTTGTCTTTAATCTTTCTCCTTTATCGCAAAAGCTCCGAAACCGAGCGTTTTTGATTAATATTGTAGATTACTTCTGCAAACAAAGGAGCGATGGAAACTTCGTCGTACCAGGGCGTGTTTTTAACGAACTCTTCGCCGTGGAACACGGCGTCTGTCCCTATTACTCCGGCGATGAGTCCTTCTTCGTAAGCCGTGCTCATCAATTCCTTGGCTTCGCCGTTAAAGAAAGGCAGGCTGCAGGCGACGTAAATTTTTTCCGCGCCTTTGTCTCTTAACAATTTTGCCGCGTTAATAATCGTGCCGCCGGTGCTGATCATGTCGTCGGGAATCAACACGTCTTTTCCGTCAACATCGCCGACCAGACGCATACTTTCGATAACACCCAACTGTGAATAATCGCGCGCCTTATCCACAATGGCAAGGTGGGCGCGCATTTGTTTGGAATAATAACGGGCTCGTTCCGCTCCGCCCACATCTGCGGCTGTAATCACAAGATCATGGGTCTTGTAATTTTTCTTGAAGTGATCGATAATAAAATTGGAAGCGTGTAAATTTTCTAATTTTGCCGTGTTAAAAAAGCCCATTATCGCTTCGGCGTGGACATCAAGCGTAATAACGCGCTTTGCTCCGGAAACCTCAATAAACTGGGCAACCTGTTTTGCCGAAATGCCCTCGCGCGTCTTTTTGCGCTCCTGACGCGAATATGGAAATTGCGGAATGACCACGGTAATCGCGTCGGCATCGGATTGAAATGCGGCGTTGATCGCGGTTAGCAACGCCATCAGGTTGTCGTTTACGGAACGATCGCTTAAAGGATCGTCAACACATTGAACAACGTAATGGTCGTCTCCGCGGACATTTTCTTTGAGTACGGTTTTTATTTCGCCGTTCGGAAAAATAATTTCTTCGCTTTTAATAAGACGTAAAGGCAGGCTGTGCGATTCGTTGCTAATGATTTTATTCAGATGCTTTATGATACGCTGAGCAAAAGCCTGACCCGAATCGCAAGCCATAATGCTCATCGCACCGCGTTCGCCTTTTGTACGAACAATAGTCGTGGAATCCAAATCTCTTCTCCTCATTTTTGATAGACCGGTTTGTATGTCGGAAAATGTTTTTTAATTATTGCCGTTAATTGATCATGAATTTGACCGTTTGAAGCAAGTGTGTAATTTTTATAAAGAAAATCCCCTTTGCCCCAAAAGTCGGAAATCTTTCCCCCTGCTTCTCGAATAAGTATGGCGCCGGCGGCAATGTCCCACGGACTGAGTCCCAATTCCCAAAAGCCGTCGAAACGTCCGGCAGCCACGTAAGCCAAATCAATTGCAGCCGCGCCCATGCGTCTCATTCCCACGCAGGATTCAAAAATTTCTTCGAAAGCCGAAAGATAAGCGTTTAAAAAATGCTTGGCTTTAAAAGGAAACCCGGTGGCGATAAAACTTTCGTCTAATTTGCCGCGGGCGGAAACCCGCATGCGGCGATCATTTAAAAACGCGCCCTTGCCCTTTTCAGCCCAAAACATTTCCTGCTGAACGGGATCGTAAATCACTCCCGATTGAATTTCTCCCCTGTAAAGAAGAGCGATGGAAATGGCAAAAACGGGAATTCCGTTGATGTAGTTGGTGGTTCCGTCAAGCGGATCGATGATCCACAGATAATCGTGCCTGTGCTCGGAGGTTCCGACTTCTTCAGCCAGAAAGGCGTGATTCGGAAAGTCTTGGTGAATAATCGAAAGAATTGTTTGCTCGGATTGTTCGTCCACAAAACTTAAAAAATCGTTTTTTTCTTTGTGGCGTACGGCGTCGTCCGGAAGTTTTCGAAAATGCTTTAGCAGAATTTTACCGGCTTCATAAGCTGCTTTCCTGGCTGTGTTGATCATAAAATTTACCTGTTCAATAGCGTTATTATTTGTTCGTGCAATTTCCCGTTGGTTACAACAACACCACGGTTCTCCGTCAGTTTTTTTCCGTGACAGAATTTTAGCTCTTTGCCGAACATGTCGGTTACAACTCCTCCCGCTTCCCGAACGATGATTACTCCGGCGGCATGATCCCAGATTTTTTCCCTGTAATCCGGCTTTTGAGGATTGGGCAGCCTTAAATAGACCTCGGCGTCACCGCGAGCCAGAACGGCGTATTTTACCTGACTGTCAAAACGCACCGATTTTGCTCTGCTGCCAAAATGCCGCATTAATTCTGCCTGCAAAGAATGATCGCTGTGGGCTGCTTCGACGCTCTCCAGAAAACGAACGATTTCGTGCGGGGCGTTGGAAGAAACCGTGACTTTTTGCCGCCCGTTTTTACCGAGAGACGATGTAAAAGTTCCTTCTCCCTTGACGGAAAACATGAGCGTCCCGTCTCGATCATTTTCACTGAAGGATAAATTCGGGCACCCAAGTACTCCCAACACCGGCTCTCCGTTGCGAATTAACGCCAAAGCCACGGCATATTGATCTTTTCGTAAAAATCCTTTTGTGCCGTCAATAGGATCGAGCGTCCAAAATTCATCCGCCGGCTCGCCGTTTCCGAGATCGATTCGCTCTAAAATTTGATCCATCGACCAATCGGGTAAAAATTGATTGATTT
>JAJRSN010000247.1 GCA_024278715.1 Calditrichota bacterium | reverse complement strand
GTTGTACGAAATTTCGATTTTAACCGAAGCGCTTACCAAAATGCGCGACGAGCTTGCCGAACGCGAAAGCGAGAAAGAGCGGCTTTTGGCGCAAATTGCCCACGAACTGCGCAATCCGCTGGGCGGCATCGAACTGTTAGCCGGTTTGATTCGGGACGATCTTGATCCCGACGATAAAAACCGAGTTTATCTGCAGAAAATACTAAACGAAGTCCGCGGCTTAAAAACCCAGATTACGGAGTTTTTGAATTACAGCAAACCGCGCCCGCCCGAAATAATCGATTCGGATTTGGAATCGTTGACAACCGAATTACGGGAGCGCTGGAATCGCCAATTTCAATCCGGATCAATTGATTTTCGCTGCGAACTGCAGGCGAAAACGATTCCTTTCGATCGGCAGCATCTCTTGCAGATTTTGAATAATCTGATCGCCAATAGTCTCGCGGCTTTGAACAATAAAAACGGACAAATCGCGGTTCGTTCAATGGAACAAAACGACAAAATTATTCTGCAAGTGGAAGACACAGGTCAGGGAATACCGGTTGAAGACCGGGAACGCGTTTTTCAGCCTTTTTTCACCACCCGCAACAACGGCGTGGGTCTCGGACTGACTATTTGCAAAAAATTGTGTATTTTAAACGGAGCGTCCATTGAAGCGCTGTCCGGGAATAAAGGCGGAACAATTATCCGGATTACTCGCGATAAAAAGTTATCGGGTAATTAAACAAATCTTTTATTTTGCCGAAGCGGGAGAGGCGAAGCGTTGCAACATTTTTCTGTAAATGTAACAAACATTAAAAAAGCGGAAAGCACGGCATGAAAGTAATCGTGGTCGAAGATAACGACACTATGCGTTTGGGATTAACCGAAACCCTGCGGCGGGCGGGTTACGCGGTTTTTGATTTTGCCGACGGTCCCGAAGCTCTTAAATATCTGCAAAGCAATACCGCCGAAATTTTAATCACCGACTTACGCATGGCGCCGCTTAACGGTTTGGAAGTATTGGAAAAAAGCCGGCAAATTCAACCCGATATCGAGGCGCTGCTCATATCCGCTTACGGGACTATTGAAGACGCCGTTAAAGCGATGAAATTGGGAGCGGCGGATTTTTTAACCAAGCCCTTCCCCAAAGAAGAACTTGTTCTGCGGGTGGAAAAAATCGCCCAAAAAATTACCCAGCAGCGTCAAATAGAAGTATTGCGGGCACAGAACGAATACCTGCAACAGGAACTTTCTTACCAATATCAGTCGATGGTGGGGCGTTCGGAAGAAATGCGGGAGATATTTCGACTTATCGAAACCGTTGCCGTCGAAGACAGCTCGGTTTTAATAGAAGGCGAAAGCGGAACGGGAAAAGAGCTTGTGGCAAGAGCCATTCATGAAAAAAGTCCCAGAAAATCCATGCCTTTTATTCGCGTGAATTGCGGAGCGTTAAACGACAATCTTCTGGAAAGCGAATTGTTCGGACACGAAAAAGGCGCATTCAGCGGCGCCATCCGCCGGCGCAAGGGTCGGTTCGAATTAGCCGACGGCGGAACGTTATTCCTTGACGAAATCGGCGACATCTCGCCCGCCATGCAAATTAAACTGCTGCGTGTTTTGCAGGAACACGAATTCGAGCGCGTGGGCGGTGAAACGACTATTAAAGTGGATGTGCGCATTATTGCCGCCACCAATAAAAATCCGGAACAACTGATCGCCCGCGGGGAATTCAGAGAAGACCTTTATTATCGGCTAAGCGTCATTCCTATCAAAATACCTCCTCTCAGGCAGCGAAAAGAAGACATCGAGCTGTTAGTGAACCATTTCCTGAAAAAACTAAATCAAAAACGCGGGCTGCAAAAACGGGTTGACGAGCGGGGTTTGAATCTGTTAAAGCTGTATTCGTGGCCCGGGAACATCCGTGAATTGGAAAATTTAATCGAGCGGTTGCACATCATTTCAAAAGAAGAAATCATTCCCGTGGAATTAATCGCCGCTCAATTGGGAGGCGTCGGCGCGCATCACAACGACTGGGAAGGTTTGCCGCTGGACAAAGCCTTGTACAATTTTGAAAAGAGTTTAATCATTCAGGCTTTAAAAAAAGCCGACGGTGTAAAAAACCGCGCCGCCAGACTTTTGGGCATTCGAACCAGCGCCCTTTATTACAAGTTGGAAAAATTCGGATTGCTCAAATGAACAGAATTATTTTAAGCCTGTTATTGTTCCCTTTATTAATTTTCGCTCAGTCCTCCGCGATTAACGCCCTGGAACAACAACAAAATCGTTATCAAAAACAAATTCTCCTGGAAAAAACAAATCTTGATTCATTGAATCGCGAGCTAAACACAATTCTGGCGCTAATCGATTCTTTAAGCGAACAAAACGCCTCAAAAAACGATATCAGCGATCTTCAGGCAAAATCTTTGTCGATCTCCAAAAACGTCGTCGCCTCTCAAACGCAAATTAAGGCTCTGAACAAAAAAATAGAATCCGTTAATAAGAAATTATTTAAACTCTACTCCCGTCAAATCGATTCTTTAAATCGGGTTTTGTCAACCGAAAAAGACGAGCAAAAAAGAGAACAAATCACCCGAAAATTAAAAATGTTAACGC
Source organism: Calditrichota bacterium (assembly GCA_024278715.1). Taxonomy (GTDB): domain Bacteria; phylum Calditrichota; class Calditrichia; order Calditrichales; family Calditrichaceae; genus Caldithrix. The sequence goes on along the minus strand of JAJRSN010000247.1, from coordinate 5,186 downwards.
AAAAGCGCATTGCAGTTTCCCCGGCGCTCAAGCAATTTTCTTTTGATCCGCGTAAACTTTTCGCTATTAACCTGCGTACGACCAAAGATTCTCTGAAACGCGCCATCATAAAAGATTACATCCGCAACGCCATCAACGAGGTGGACACAACGCTAATGAATCTAAATCTCAAAAAACAAGAGCTTATCAATATGAAACGGCTGCAGGAAAAAGCCGTCTCTTTTATGGATGAAGTGAGCGATAATCAGTTGTACACTTCACTTCCGCTCAAAAGAGGAGCAACCGGTATGGCCGATTTTTCAACCGAATCCTCGGGTTCCCGAGCCTTAAACTCGGCGACTGCAATCGAACAACTTTTAACCGATTTACCCGATTTTAACAGCTTTATTAATCAGAGCTTAGTAGCCGGAGACGCCTCAAAGCTGGACTCGGTGCTCACAAAAATCGACGCGACCGGCAAAATTTTATCCGCTTACCGCGCCTACTTACTCGAAAAACTGAATCAATGAACAAGCGCAGCATGTATGATTGAACGGTTTAACATAAGGCTGCCTTCCCTCGCGCGGAGAAAACAATTTGCCGCACTGATTATTCTGATGCTCGTTTTTCAACAGCTCATTGCCGGACAAACAGGCAAATTTAAAATTCAATCCGAAAGCGGCATTGGCAGCTTTAAGGGAGAATCCGTTAAAATAATCTGGCGTTCCAGATTAAACGCCGAGCAAACCTACCGCTGGCGTCGCTCTTCCTTTAACTGGAAACTGTTTTACCAACCGGAGCTGTTCGACTTTTCGATAAAATCTTCCAGCCAGCGTTTGCGCGGAAGCATCCGTTTTAACAATCAATTCAGACAATGGTTCTATACGATGCAATTTCAAGCCCGCTATTTTTTCTACCGTCTTGACGAGCAGACTTTCAACTGGCAAAGCGGCAACCTGACTATCGAGGTTCTTCGCCCGGTAAAACCAAAACTATTCTGGGACCTTCAGGTGGGTTACTGGTACCGTGATTCCGATGACTTTTCCCAGCAGAGCCTGAACGCTCTCATTTTACAACAGGGTATCAGCATCCGGCATAATAACATGCTTTATCAAACCGGAACCTACGCCGAACGGTTCAAAATCCAGCCGCGGTTTCAATCGATAACCAAAAGCAACAGCGGTTACCGCGTGGGGCTTTTTTTTAAGATGAGCGCTATTAAAACAATCATTTTCAACTCGAGTTATTATCTGATTTACCACCGCTCCGAATTTTACAACAAGACAAACATCGAACACCAATTTAAAATTCTGATCGGCAAATGGCTGACACCCGATTGGTCGTTGCTATTTTTTACTTACATCACCAAACGTCAGCCCAAATTTAAAGCAAACGATCCCGAGCTTCTCTACGCTCCGGCAGACCATCAGAATCGTGTCTATTTTAAATTAGGGCGTGATATATCAAAAAACCGCGAATTCTATTTAAAACTCGGCTATGAACAGGAAGTATTGATTAAAGGCGATTTTGAATGGAGTTATTGGCAATTATTGGCGGGCATGAATTTTCGGATAAAATAAAAATTTAATCGGCTTTTCCTTAAATTCCCTTTTCGGGAAAGATTTTTAACTTGCAACACCTCATGCCGGATTCTTTTTCTCACGGATTTCAAATCCTTTCGCAAATCCACTAACGCAAAGCCTCCCCCTTTTTAAAGTTTAACGGTATTTTGTCGATCATTATATCAATTCAAAATACATTCAGTCTTTATACTGCAACAACAACAGGGAAAGAAATGTCCGATAATTCTGATAACCCGAAATAATTCACAAACGATCAATATTACGAAATAAAATGGATTAAAACGGTGTTTTCAAAAAAATAATGCGATACTACTTTTTTTAATAAATTATGAGTGTGGTGAAAAATGAAAAACCGGCGGCAAACGAAACGCAATATCCCTAAGAATAAGAATCCCTCCTTAATAAATACCACAGAACCGCACGAAATAATTTACCGCAGTATGTTTGAATCTTCATCGCAAGGTTTTTTTCTGTTTGACGACTCGGGAAAGGTTATTTCAGCCAATCCCGCCGTTCAGGAAATCTTCGGGTTGCCTCTCGAAACAATCCGGGACAAGCCGCTGATCCATCCGGGACTGGATATGATTAATCTTCACGAAAACAGCTTTCCCGCCGAAGACAATCCTGTTTTAGCCGTCCTTAAAACCGGAAAACCCGTGCGCGATGTCGTGATAGGCATTCGTCCCACGCAAACGGAAAAATATCGCTGGCTTAACGTGTGTTCATTTCCCCTTATTCAGCCGGGCAGTAAAAAACCTTCTTACGTTTATTCTGTAATTGACGACATCACCCAGCGTATTTCGGCGGAACAGGAGTTAAGAAAAAAAAACGAAATTTTTCAAACCTACTTCGATACCGCTCCGCTGCTCATTGTCTGTCTCGATTCCGGGTTTAAAGTTTCTCTTGTCAATAACCACGGCTGCGAATTATTAGAGTATTCCAAAAGTGAAATTATCGGCAAAAACTGGTTTGACAAGTTTATCCCGCGCGATATTCGGAACGAACTTAAAGAGCGCTTTGAGAAAATCGTAAAGGGAACCGCCGATCCGGTTACCCGGCTAGAATACGCCGTTCTGACAAAATCCGATGAAAAAAGAGAAATCAAATGGACCTTCACGCCTCTGCGCGACGGAACCGGAGAGATTACCGGAATTTTATGCACCGGAGAAGACGCCACTTTACAATTCCGGAAAGAAAAAGAGCAGAAAGAATACCGCCGGCAATTGGAGTTACTGGTTCAGGAACGAACAGCTAAATTAAGAAGCACAATTCTTCAGTTGGAAAACGAAGTTCTGAAGCACACCAAAGCTTCGACTTTACTTCAGGAAACGGAAGCCAAAATACGAAATTTAATGGACACCATCTTCGACGGAATTATTGTGGTGAATGAAGACGGAAATATTGTGATGGTAAACGAGCAGATCGAAAATCTTTTCGGATATTTTAGAGACGAGCTAATAGATCAACCTCTGAGAATTTTGATTCCGGAACGATTTCGTCAGGTTCACGAAACCCATTGTGCGGCTTATATTTCCGATCCCAAAACCCGACCCATGAAAATCGATTTCGAATTGTGCGCCATGCGCAAAGACGGCTCGGAATTCCCATGCACCGTCGGGCTGAGCTTTATTACAATCAACGACAACCTGTTTATCTCCGCCATTATTCGCGACATCACGGCTCAGAGAAAGACAGAACAATCTTTAAAAAAGAACGAAGCCCTGTTTCGCAGTCTGTTCGAGAATTCTTCCATTCCGCTCATCGAACTTGACTATTCCCGGGTCAAAAAATTTATTGACGACCTAAAGCTCCAAAGTACAGACGAATTAAAAGAATATTTCGACGGGAAAGCGGAAGCTCTGCAAAAAGCGCATTCTTATTTATCCTTTAAAAATGTAAACAAAGCCACGGTAGCCTTTTGGCAAGCCGCGGACGCCGCCGACTTTATTCAAAATTTTTATAATATTTTAACCCCCGAAACCTTCGACACGGTAAAGCGGATTTTTCTCGCTTTAAATGAAGGTAAAACCGAATTTTCCTGCATTACGTCCACCAAAACGTTCAAAGGAGAAATAAAAACCATTTCGCTTAAAATAAGCGTTTTGCCCGGACACGAAAAATCGTTGTCGGGAATCATTGTTTCCGCGATCGACATAACCGAACTTAAAAAAATACAAAACGAATTAACCCTGCACAAAACAAATCTTGAAGAATTGGTTAAGGAGCGCACACAACAATTAGAAAATGAAATAGCCGAACGGAAGAAGATAGAACTTGAATTACATAAACGGGACAAAAGGCTGCAAAGACAAAATGAAATTTTATCGGAATTATCTTCAAATAAAATTTTAATGAGCGGAAATTTAACCGCGGCTCTGGGCAAAATTAATCAAGCCTGCGCCGCCGCGCTTGAAGTTGAAAGAGTGAGCGTCTGGATTTTCGATGAATCGTTCAGTAAAATACAATGTTTTGATTTGTTTGAAAAGAAGAAAAATCATCACTCAAAAAACCAAATTTTAGCGGCAAAGGATTTTCCCGCCTATTTTAAGGAAATTCTGCAGGATCATCTGATCGACGCAGACGACGCTTTGCAGGACGTCAGAACCAAAGAATTTAGCGAGACATATTTAAAGCCTCTGGGTATTACTTCCATGCTGGACATACCCATAAGAGTGGAAGGTGGCTTGAAAGGTATTGTTTGCATTGAGCATATCGGCAAGGCGCGGCACTGGGAAATCGATGAAAAGAATTTTGCAAGAGCGATTTCCGAAATTATATCTCTTTCCTTTGAAGCCTATGACCGACGGCAGGCGGAAATACAGTTGATTTTGGAAGAGCAAAGACTGGAATCTTTGTTTAAGCTCAGTCAAATGAAAGATATCTACGAATCCGAATTAATAGAATTCGGGATTGAGGAAGCCGTTAAATTAACCGAGAGTCAGGCGGGATACTTCCACTTATTAAATCCCGATCAACAGAGTATTCAATTGCACCACTGGTCAACCGTTAAATTGGGGAATGATTTACCCTCCGAACCGGCGCCGATATTAATTACCGAATTTGAATCATGGACAAAGTGCGTTCATCAGCAAAAACCCGTTATTAATAACAACGAACAGCAAATCAAAGATCTTTTCCCGAAAAGCCGGTTTGTTTTAAATCAACATTTGTGCATTCCGATCATAAAAAACGGTCGGGTTGTGGCGATTGCCGGCGTGGGAAATGATTTAAGAAATTATGACGGCGACGATGTCCGGCATCTTGCCATATTTATGAACAGCTTTTGGGAAATCATCGAACGCAAAAGGATTGAAGAAACAGTCAATCGTCTGGCTTTAATCGTTGAATCTTCGGAAGACGCCATTATCGGTAAAACTCTAAGCGGGATCGTAACCTCATGGAACAAGAGCGCGGAGAAACTCTACGGGTATTCTTCAGATGAAGTGCTCGGCAAACACATATCGTTAATTATTCCGCCCGACTGCCAACACGAACTGGAGCGCATTCTGCACAGGGTTAAGAAGGGTCAAAAAGTAGAACATTACGAAACCACGCGTATTAAAAAAGACGGCGAAAAGATCGACGTTTCTTTAACCATTTCGCCCATCAAAGATTCAGCCGGAC
>JAJRSN010000246.1 GCA_024278715.1 Calditrichota bacterium | reverse complement strand
CGGGCACAAGATACGTGTCAATGACCGATCCCGAGTCACAGGCTTCGGTGCGCATTAATTTAAAAGATGGCACGCATAAAGAAGGAATTATTGTGACAGGGGATTCGACAACGTTGATTTATGTGGATGCTTCAACCCATCAACGCAGCTCGATTAAATTCGACAAAATCAAAAGCATCCAAAAAATAAGCAAATATTTTGATTTCGAAGGAAACGCCATTCCTATTTCCGAAATCAAACAGTTCAAAAGTCCGAAGAACATGCTTCTTTACGGTTCGGCTGGTTTGCTTTTGGGAGCAGCCGTCGGCACGGGGGTTGGTATCGGGCTGTATGCCGCGGATCAACCGCTTTTGGCAAACATCAGTATTCTTGCTTTCGGCGGACTAGGCGCTTACTACTTTGGCGCAAAGGGAATGTTGGAAGATTACGAGAATGCAGCCTTCGCGGCGCGCAAAGCGCGGTATGAAGAGTACAAATCTCTGAGAGCCGAAAAACGCAGAATCGAAGAGTTAAAGAAAAAGAAAGAAGAATTACTGAAGAAACTGCAGGAAAAGAAACGCAAAAAGGGAGAAAACACACAAGATGTTCGATAGGGATACGTATCGCAAGCAAATCGCCGAAGCCTATGAATTTATTTCCGGCAAAATCACGACAACGCCCGAAATCGGAATTATTTTAGGAACAGGTTTGGGCGGACTGGCAAAAGAGATTACCGTTCGGCACGAATTACCTTATCAAACAATTCCGCATTTTCCGGTATCGACGGTCGAAAGTCACGAAGGAAAGTTGATTTTCGGAGATCTGGGCGGCAAGCAGGTAATGGCGATGCAGGGTCGTTTTCACTACTACGAAGGTTACACCATGGCTCAAATCACCTTTCCGCTGCGGGTTATGAAAAAATTCGGCATCGGGTCTTTACTTATCTCAAACGCCGGCGGCGGAATGAATCCCCTTTTTCGTAAAGGCGATTTGATGATCATCGAAGATCATATCAACTTGCTCGGTACAAATCCGTTAATCGGGCAGAATTTGGATGAATTTGGTCCCCGCTTTCCGGATATGTCCGAACCCTATTCAAAACGACTGATTGCTCTTGCGGAAGAAATTGCTTTGGAAAACAAGATAAAAGTCCAAAAGGGCGTTTTTGTAGCCGTGCCGGGTCCAAGCCTGGAAACCCGCGCGGAATATCGTTTTTTGCGATCAACGGGCGCCGATGTTGTCGGCATGTCAACCGTTCCCGAAGTTATTGTCGCGATTCACCAGGGAATGGAAGTTCTGGGAATTTCCGTAATAACGGATGAATGCTTCCCCGAAGCTCTCGAACCGGTTAACGTGGAAGAGATTATTAAAGTGGCAAATCAAACCGAGCCCAAATTGACATTAATCATGCGCGAAGTTGTAAAGAGACTTTAGGGTACCAACATTTAATCCAAAGGGAGTTAAAGCAGCGATGTTTAAGGAGATTAAGAAGAATCTGACTTTACCAGAGATTGAAAAACGAGTTCTTGAATTCTGGAAAAAAAATAAAATTTTCCAAAAGTCCGTGGAAAACCGGGAAGGCGCGCCTCGATATATTTTTTACGAAGGTCCCCCCACGGCTAACGGAAAACCGGGAATTCACCATGTGATGTCGCGGACGGTAAAAGACGTGATCTGTCGTTTTAAAACCATGGAAGGATATCAGGTTCCGCGCAAAGCCGGATGGGATACCCACGGTCTGCCGGTGGAAATCGCCGTGGAAAAAGAATTGGGTCTGAAAAATAAAAAAGAAATCGAAAAAATCGGTATCGAAAAATTCAATAAAGCGTGTAAAGATCTGGTAAATCGCCATATTGAAATGAAAGAAGGATGGCGCACTTTAACCGATCGTATGGGATATTGGATTGATCTCGACAACGCTTACGTCACCTACAAAAACGAATATATCGAGTCGGTGTGGTGGGCAATTAAACAGATTTTTGAAAAGGGACTGATTTACCGCGATTTTAAAATCGTTCCTCAGTCTCCCACAATCGAGACGCCGTTGAGTTCTCACGAACTTTCGTTGGGTTACAGAGAGGTTACGGACCCCAACTGTTTTATTAAAGTGAAAATACTTACTTCGCCCAAAAAAGAGCTGGAAGGCGCTTATATGCTGGTTTGGACCACCACGCCATGGACATTGATCTCTAATGTCGCCATGGCTGTGGGCGCGGATATCGACTATGTTCTGGTGAAGAACACCCGCAAAATCAAAACAAAAGAAGGCGAAAAAACCTTAGTTGACAGACTGGTATTAGCCGAATCGCGTCTTGAGGTTCTGGACGGAGAATACGAGATTTTAAATCGATTTAAGGGCAAAGAACTTTTTGGCACGGTCTATGAACAAATCTTTGAATTTTTAAAGATCGATCGTCAAAAATATCCGAACGCTTTAACCGTTTTAACGGCAGACTTTGTTTCGACCGAAGAAGGCTCCGGTATTGTTCATCTGGCGCCCGCTTTTGGCGCAGACGACTACGAAATGTCCAAAAAATTCAACCTGCCGTTCCTGCAGCCGGTTACCCCCGGCGGACGTTTTACCGACGAGGTGGGTGAATTTTCGGGTCGCACGGTAAAAACCTTCCAATATACCGATCATATTGAAGAAGGCGTTGATAAGGATGTGATCAAAGGTTTAAAAAAACGCGGAAAACTCTATCGCAACACCTTTGATTATGTGCACAGTTATCCTCATTGCTGGCGGACGGATAACCCCATCATTTATTACGCGCGCGAGTCGTGGTTTATTGATTCTCCGCGCTATAAAAAACAGATGATCGAATTGAATAAGACCATCAACTGGAATCCCACGGAAATAGGACCGGGAAGATTCGGAAACTGGCTGGAAGATGTAAAAGAATGGTCTTTATCCCGTGATCGTTTTTGGGGAACGCCTCTGCCCTTGTGGGTAAGCGAAGACGGCGAAGACACTATCGCCGTCGGTTCAATCGAAGAACTTAAAGAAGGCTTTTACGAAAAAGAAGACGGCAAACAGGTGCCGGTTCGGGAGATGGAAGATGAAATCGATCTGCATCGTCCCTTCGTCGATCGAATCATTTTCAAAAAAGACGGTAAAGTTTATCGTCGTACTCCGGAAATTATTGACGTCTGGTTTGATTCGGGTTCAATGCCTTTTGCCCAGTTTCATTATCCGTTCGAGAATAAAGAACTGTTCGAAAAATCCTTTCCGGCGGATTTCATTGCCGAAGGCATCGATCAGACGCGCGGCTGGTTTTACACCTTGCACAATATCGCTACAGTGTTGTTCAATAAACCAGCCTTTAAAAACATTATTGTCAACGAATTGATCCTTGATAAAGAAGGATTGAAGATGAGCAAATCCCGTGGGAACGTGGTTTATCCCATGGAAATGATGGATCGTTACGGCGCGGACGCTTTGCGCTGGTACTTTATGGCGGCGAGTCCGCCGTGGATCCCGAAACGGTTTGACGAAGCCGGATTGCAGGAAGTTGTGCGCCGATTCTTTTCGACCCTGCTCAATGTTTATTCCTTTTTTGTCCTGTACGCCAATCTGGACGGATACAGCGGCGAAGAAGAACCAGTACCTTTCGATCAACGTCCCGAAATCGATCGCTGGATTCTTTCCAAACTTTACACTATTGTCGATCGGGTAAATAACAGCCTTGATAATTACGACATTACCAAAGCGGTTCGCACATTGTCCGATTTTATGATTGACGACGTTTCGAACTGGTACGTGCGCCGGAATCGCCGTCGTTTTTGGAAGTCGGAATCCGGCGCCGACAAATTAGCGGCTTACCAAACGCTGCACGAAGTTTTGCTTACTTTTGTGCGGCTGATGGCTCCCGTATCTCCGTTTACGGCGGAAGAGATCTATTTGAACTTAAAATCCAAAGACGATCCGTTGAGCGTGCATTTAACCGATTTCCCGAAAGCAGACGGGGAACGGCAAAAGCGCCGCGACCCTTCTTTGGAAAAAGCCATGGAACTTGCTCAAAGGGTGGTTACCATTATTCGGGCTTTGCGCAACGAAAAGCAAATTCGCGTGCGCCAGCCTTTAAGCAGAGCCCTGTTTTTTATGCCGATCGCTCAGGATCGCAAGGACATAGAAAAAATGGCTTCAATTATTAAAGAAGAAGTTAATGTCAAAACGCTCGAATTTGTGGAAGATGACACACAATTGGTCGTCAGAAAAGCCAAGCCCAACTTTAAGGTACTCGGATCGAAAGTGGGTAAATTGATGGGTCCTCTTACGGAAATAATAAAAGGATTTTCCAACAACCAAATCCGCGAGTTAGAGAGCAAGGGCTACACCCGCGTTTTTATTGAAAATCACGAGCTGAAACTGGAAAAAGAGGATGTGATCATTTCTTCGGAAGCCAAAGGAAATTTTGCCGTCTATTCCGAAGACAACCTAACCGTTGCTTTGGATTTACAGTTAAACAAAGAATTACTGGAAGAAGGATTTGCGAGAGAATTTGTAAATCGTGTGCAAAATTTAAGAAAAGAAGCCGGATTCGAAGTTACCGACCATATCGTTATTCAGGTTGACGGTCTTGATCCTCAAAAAACGGAAGCGATTAAAAATCAACAGAACTACATTCAAACTGAAACGTTAGCAGATAATATAGTTTTCGGTAAAACAGACGACTATTTTTGTAAAGATGTTAAAATAGATGAATTTGGATTTAAACTCGGATTAAAAAAATCAACCAAAGGAGAATAGATTTATGAACAAAAAGGATCTTGAACATTTCCAGCAGCTTATCATGAAAAAGAAGGAAGAAGTGAAGAAAAATCTGGACTATTTACGTTCCACCGTTCTCGATTCGACCACCCGTGAAGCGACCGGCGATCATTCGGCTTATTCTTACCACATGGCTGATCTTGGCACTGACAATATGGAAAGAGAAAAAGCGTTTTTATTTGCCGCCCGTGACGAAAAATATCTAAAGCAATTAGAACAGGCATTGGAACGCATCAGAAGGGGAACTTACGGAATTTGCCGCGTTTGTAATAATGAAATAGCGCGGGCGCGTCTGGAAGCGGTTCCTACGACGACCATTTGTTTCGATTGTAAAGTCGCCGAATCGGGCAGGAGATAAGTTGAGTACGGGTGCTTTCATGGAAAAACGCTTTAACTATCTGACGATGACCGGAATAATCGTCTTTGTTCTTTTTCTGGACCAGTTGACCAAGTACATAATCAAAACCAGTATGAGTCTGGGCGAATCGATTCCGGTTCTGGGAAATTTTTTTCGTATCACTTATGTCGAAAATCCGGGTATGGCTTTCGGAGTAAGAATTGATAATCCGGTACTCTTTACGATTCTTTCACTCGGAGCGGCTGGTCTTGTTTTTTATTATTTGTTTCGCCTGCGAAATCAAGGTTGGCTTCTTCAGACGGCGTTGAGTCTGATCGCCGCCGGGGCGATTGGCAATTTACTCGACCGTTTTATACGCGGTAAAGTTGTCGATTTCCTGGATTTTGAATTTATTGATATTTCCATTCCTTCTTTTAATCTGATCGGGTTTCAATTCCCCGGCTACAGCCTTACCCGTTGGCCCGTGTTTAATGTCGCCGATTCGGTTGTGACCATCGGTATGATCATTCTTATATTTTATGTATTGTTTATCGGCGATCCTTTGAAAAATCTGACTTATCCCAAATCCAAAAACGAAGCAGTCGAAACCTGATTAACCAAATAAGAAAACAAAGGCACATTTAATAAACCTGTGACAGAAGAAAAAATAACACTAATCGTTAATAACGAAGATATCGGATATCGCCTGGACGTTTATTTGACTAACCGTTTTAAGGAGCATAGCCGTTCTTATTTTTATCGCTTGATTAAGAATCGCTATGTGCTGGTTAATAACGAACCAGCCAAAAGCGGTTATATTTTGCGCAAAGGCGATGAAATCACCATCCATTTCAAAGAAGTTGATATCGATCTTCAGCCAGCCCCCATTCCGATCAATATTGTTTACGAAGACGATGATATTATCGTAATCAATAAGCCGGCGGGAATGGTCGTTCATCCGGGCAAGGGCAACGAGTCCAACACCCTGGTAAACGCCCTTTTACATTACACGTCCAGGCTTGCCGATACCGGCGAAGCCGTGCGTCCGGGAATTGTTCACCGCCTTGATAAAGACACATCGGGACTGATCGTCATCGCCAAAAACGACCTCGCGCAAAGAAAACTGCGCCGTCAGTTTGATACCAAAGAAATTTTCCGAATTTACTGGGCGTTGGTGTGGGGCGACTTTACAGAAGAAAAAGACACCATCCGCGCAGCAATAGCCCGCAGCAGAAAAAATCCCATTAAATTTGTCGTCGATGAACGCGGGAGACACGCCATTACCCATTACCGCGTACTTAAACGCTTCAGATATGTCACCTTAATTGAAGTGAAGCTCGAAACCGGAAGAACCCACCAAATTCGCGTGCACATGACCCACATCCATCATCCGGTTGTAGGCGACCAGCTTTACAACGGCAGAGAAACCCAGCTTCTTAATTTACCCGACAACCTGCGCAAACGCGGCTTGCATTTACTCAAACTTTTGCCTTATCAAACATTACACGCCAAAAAGCTGATTTTCCTGCATCCGCGCAGCGGCGAAAAAATGGAATTCGAATCGGATCTGCCGGAAAATTTTCGCCTGGCTCTGCAAAAACTTCCCGATCTTTTTATGCTTGAAGAACCGGAAGAGTGAATGCCCGCCCAATTATCTTTTTCATCGTCCCACTGAGCATCGGTCGAAAGGCGAAAAGCCACAGCTTTTATTAAATCACTTTGTTGATCGCGAATATCAAACAATTTATGTTGCAAAATGGAAACATTGTCAAAACATTTTAAGTTTCGCTTATCTGGTTTTGTTAACCATACTTCTTTCTCAGAAATAAAAAGCATTTTTGCATCGAATAAAATATTTTAAATTTCTTGGAAATCCTGGCGCTATGTTTTATATTTACGATATATCGTAAACTTTTATACGGAGTTCAATAAGTTTCGTGTATAACAGAAAGTTTTATATCAACCGCCTTTTCAAATGGCGGGATCAGCCGGTTATTAAAATTATCACCGGTATCAGACGATCCGGAAAGAGTACGCTGATCAAACTTTTCATCGATCATTTGCTAAAATCCGGTGTGGATAAAAATCGTATTGTCTATATTAACAAGGAATCTTTACAATTTGAAGATATTCAAACATACAGTGATTTATATAATACGATTAGGCAACACTCCCAAAGGGTTCAAAAGAAACTTTATGTTTTTGTGGATGAAGTACAGCAAATTGAACAGTGGGAAAAAGCGGCTATTTCTCTTTTCTCAGAAGATATTGCCGATTTGTATTTTGCCGGTTCGAATGCCCGACTATTATCTGCTGAATTGGCAACTTTATTGGGCGGAAGATATATCGAAATTTCCGTATTTCCTTTAACCTATTCGGAATTTCTCTTATTCCGAGGCAAGCAGAAAAGCAGCGATACGGATTTTAGAGATTACCTTGAAGTTGGCGGCATGCCCGGTATTCATCATTTACACTGGGAAAGACCGATAATTTTTGAATATCTAAACGCCGTATTTGATACCATTGTTTTAAAAGATATTGTACGCCGCAATAATATTCGTAACGTAGCTTTTTTAGAAAAAATCATTCGATTTATTTTTGATAACACAGCCCAAATTTTTTCCGGGAAACGAGTTGTTGATTTTTTAAAAAAAGAACAGCGGAGGACTAACATAGAAACAGTTTACAATTACATCCAATATCTGGTCGATGCTTTTATAGTACGGCGTGTTCCTCGCTATGATATCAAAGGTAAACGATTACTTGAGGTTCGTGAAAAATATTTTTTAACGGACACAGGACTGCGCCACGCGGTTTTAGGTTACAAGGAACAGGATATCAATCAGTTATTGGAAAATATAGTTTATATTGAACTAAAGAAACGGAATTACAAGGTTTATGTGGGGCAATTTGCGAATTCCGAAATTGATTTTATCGTGGAAAAAGATGATCAAAGGGCTTACATTCAAGTGACTTATCTTTTGGCTTCCGAAAAAGCGATGGAGCGTGAATTTGGTACATTAGCCAGAATTAGAAATAATTATCCGAAGTATGTTATGTCCTTAGACAAATATTTTACAAAAGACTGGGAGGGTATCAAACATATTAATATTATTGATTTTTTGCTTTCAGAAGATATGATATTTTAAAAGAAATTAATTGCCGTCTCTTATAAGGATGTAGTTGTAAATACCCTGCTTTTCTCTCAATTATTTGTCTTAATCGTACTCGCACTTTAAAAGTATCACGTGCTTCTGCTTCGTTAACACATCTACTTCGCTCAGTATTAATTTTAATCTTCACCCCGAACATTTGGACGAGATCATGCACAAAGAACTGCAATGCTCAGTTACGGAAGGAATGATTATGCGGTTTATCATTGCAGGGACAATCTACTTCAAATAGACAATGGTCACCCCGGTGTCGCCTTCGCCCCAACGACCGAGACGGAAATCTTTAACATACCGGGAACGGGCTAAATATTGATGAACCGCCTGCCGCAGCGCTCCGGTTCCTTTTCCGTGCACTACGCGCACTTCTGTCCACGAGCTCAATTGCGCTTTATCCAAAAAAGACTCCAATTCCGATAACGCCTCATCCACGGTCAATCCCCTTAAATTGATTTCATTGGGAATATTAGCCGTCGGAGAGACAGCGGCTCCCCCGGCGGTTTTGATCGGTTTGGCGGAGCGGTCGCCTTCCAACAATTCGATTTCATCCACCTTTACCGTAATTTTTACTCCGTCGCGGTCAATTTCCACGGCTTTTTTGGAATCAAATAATTTCGAGATTACTCCGTCAAATTGGTACTTTAGCGAACGAACCTTTTGTCCAACCTTCAACGACTTAAAATCGACCCGGGCTTCGGGAGGAGCTTCTTCCGTGTCCCGCATTTCCCCTCTCAACTGCTGCACGCGTTGGCGGGCTTTTTTTACCACTTCCCGATCAGCCTGCGATTCCCGGATTTCGCGAATGGTCTTTTCGATTTCGCGGTTCACATTTTCCAAAAGTTCGGCGGCTTTTTGTTTTGCCTCCTTTTCGAATTTCTTTTGCTTTTTCTTAAGCGTGTCCGAACGAATTTTGTACAATTCCACCAGACTGTCCAATTCGGATTTCTTAATGCTGACTTCCTGCGTTAACTGCATGTATTTTTGGCTCTTTTGCGCGACATCGCTCAAAAGGGCGTCTAATTTGTATGTGTCTTTTCCCGCTATCTCCGAAGCTCGTAAAATAATATTTTCATCGAGCCCCAGCCTACGGCAGATTTCAAAAGTGTAGCTGCTTCCGGGAATGCCGATTTCCAGAGTAAACAGGGGTTTCAAGTGTTT
>JAJRSN010000245.1 GCA_024278715.1 Calditrichota bacterium | reverse complement strand
TCCTCACACCAAGTTTAAGGCAGAGGTTTACGTATTAAAGAAAGAAGAAGGCGGTCGTCACACGCCGTTTTTCAACGGTTATCGTCCGCAGTTTTATTTCAGAACGACGGATGTAACGGGTTCGATTCAATTGCCGGAAGGCGTTGAGATGGTAATGCCCGGCGACAACGTTACGATAGACGTTGAATTGCATAAAGAGATAGCTCTCGAAAAGGAGCTGCGGTTTGCGATTCGTGAAGGCGGACGCACGGTAGGTGCGGGTGTTGTTACAGAAATTATTGAATAGTAAAGGTTAAGAGCCGTGAGAGATATAATTACGCTCGAATGTACGGAGTGCAAGAGTAGAAATTACACAACTACCAAAAATAAACGTAAACATAGCGGACGTGTTGAATTCAAGAAGTTTTGTCCGCGCTGTAATGCACGTACTCCGCATAAGGAGACAAGATAAATTTCATCAGCTAGGCGTGTAGCTCAATTGGCTAGAGCACTGGTCTCCAAAACCAGGGGTTGGGGGTTCGAGTCCCTCCACGCCTGCTGATTTTTTTGTAGTTAATGGAGTAAAGACTAAGAATGTTTAAAAAAGTTAAAAAATTTCTAGACGAGGTTAAGGTGGAAATGAGTAAGGTTTCCTGGCCTACGCATCAGGAGCTGGTAAATTCCACCATAATCGTAGTGGTTGTCAGTTTGCTTTTTACGGTATTTATCTTTACTGCCGATTTAATTATAGCCCAGGTGGTTAAGATATTTTATTAATGTTTGACGAGGTTGGTAGCAAAGTGAGCGAAAAAAAGTGGTACGCACTGAGGGTCTATTCCGGAAAGGAAGCCCGGGCGAAGGCTCATATCGAGCACGAAATCAAGATACAGGGTATCAAAGATAAGGTCGGGCATATAATTATTCCCTCGGAAAACATTATTGAAATGAAAGACGGAAAGAAACGGGTGAAAAATCGCGTGTTCTTCCCTGGTTATATGTTGATAGAAATGGTTATGGATAATCAGACGAAGCATATAATCGAAAACGCGCCTGGGGTTGTTAGTTTTGTGGGTCCTAAAAGTCAGCCGACTCCTTTAAGGGATTCGGAAGTGAAATCGATTTTGAGTAAAATTGAACGGAGCAGGGAAACACAGGTCAAGGGAAAAGTGTCGGTACCGTTTAAGGTCGGCGATCCCATACGTGTAATTGACGGTCCTTTCAATGATTTTACGGGATTCGTGGAAGAGATTAACGAAGAAAAGAACAAGGTGAAGGTAAATATAAGTATTTTTGGAAGACCGACCCCTGTTGAGTTGGATTTCCTTCAAGTTGAGCTGGAAAAATAATAAATGAGGTTAAGCAGATATGGCAAAGAAAGTAATCGGTAAAATTAAATTACAGATTCCCGCTGGACAGGCTAAACCGTCACCTCCTGTTGGTCCCGCGTTGGGTCAGCATGGCGTTAATATAATGGAATTCTGTAAGGCTTTTAATGCCCAGACTCAGGATAAAGCCGGATACGTGATTCCGGTAGAAATAACTGTTTTTGCGGATCGTTCATTTACTTTTATTACAAAGACACCGCCGGCATCGGATTTGTTGTTAAAAGAAGCGAAATTGGATAAAGGTTCCGGCGAGCCCAATACCCTGAAGGTCGGAAAAGTAACTAAAGACCAAGTTCGTAAAATAGCAGAGATTAAGATGCCTGATTTAAATGCTTCGGACATTGAAGCTGCCATGCGCATGATCGAAGGAACAGCGCGTAGTATGGGTATAGTTGTGGAATAAAAAGTCCAAAAATTTTAGATGGGGTAATAATGAAGCGAAGTAAACGTTATCGCGAGCTCATCGCCAAAGTTGACAGAGATAAAGAATATAGCATCGAAGAAGCCGTACGACTTTTAAAATCTGTTGCAACCGCCAAGTTTGATGAAACCGTGGAAATTGCAATGAGGTTAGGCGTCGATCCCCGGCATGCGGATCAAATGGTCAGGGGCACGGTTGTGCTGCCGCACGGAACGGGCAAGAATGTCCGCGTATTGGTTTTTTCCAAGGGCGAAAAGGTGCAGGAGGCTCTGGATGCCGGCGCTGATTATGCGGGCTTGGAAGAATACGTAGAGCAAATTACCAAAGGGTGGTTGGATTTTGATGTGGCGGTAGCCACGCCGGATGTGATGAGCAAGGTCGGACGCCTCGGGCGAATTCTTGGGGCGCGGGGACTGATGCCCAACCCCAAAAGCGGTACTGTGACCATGAATGTGGCGCAAGCCGTAAAAGAGATTAAAGCCGGTAAGATCGATTTCCGTGTGGATAAAACGGGAATTGTACACAGCGGAATCGCAAAGGTCTCTTTTGATGACGATAAAATCATTGATAATATCAAGACTTTTGTAAACGCCATTATCCGCCTGAAACCGGCGACGGCAAAGGGTACGTACTTGAGATCCATTGCAATTTCCAGTACGATGGGTCCCGGCATTTTTATCGATCGCAATGCATCGACATATTCAATTTAAGAAAAGTAAGGATCGACAAATGGCAACACCTAAAAAAATTGCAATCGTTGAGGAATATACGGAAAAGTTCAAGCAAGCCAAGTGTATCTATCTTACCGATTACACAGGCATTAATGTGGAGCTGGTAAATGACCTGCGAAAGAAATTCCGTGAAGCCAATGTGGAATACAAAGTTTTAAAAAACAGATTGGTTAAAATCTCTTTGCATAATGCCGGAATCGAAGACATGGATCCTTATTTAAAGGGCGTAAATTCTTTTGTGATCGGTTATGACGATCCGATTATTCCGGTAAAAATTGTTAAGGAATTCAATAAAAAAACTAAGTTATTAAATTTAAAAGCCGCGTATTTTGAAGGTCGTGTTTTTGGAGCCGAAGATGCTCAAAAATTAGCCGACCTGCCGTCTCGCGATGTATTGCTTAGTCAGTTTGTGGGCTTGTTGCAGGCGCCGATGTCCAAATTGGTCGCTACCTTACAGGCTCCCATGCAAAAATTTGCTGGATTATTAGAATCTTTAAAAGAGAAAAAACAAGAGGCATAAATTTTGAATTTGGAGGTAAACGATGGCAGACGTGACAAGAAGTGACGTTCTTGAGTATCTCGAAAAAGCTTCGATGCTTGAAATCTCCGAACTTATTAAAGAGATCGAAGAGAAATTCGGAGTAACCGCCGCTGCACCCGTAGCTGTAGCTGCTGGACCTGTACCTGCTGCCGGCGCCGCAGAAGCTGCTGAAGAAAAAACTGAATTTGACGTAGTACTCAATTCGCCCGGCGAAAAGAAGATTCAGGTTATCAAAGTAGTTCGTGCGATCACCGGCTTGGGTTTAAAAGAAGCCAAGGAATTGGTTGACAGCGCTCCCAAGGCAATTAAGGAAGCTGTGTCCCAGGCTGAAGCGGAAGATATCAAGAAACAGATCGAAGAAGTTGGCGGAGTAGTCGAAATTAAATAATTGTAGAGACGTTTCAAAGCATGAGGTAATACCTTTGAAAGGTAAAGAAAAAATCAAACGTCACTCTTTTGCGCGAATTCCGCAAGTAATTGATTACCCGAATTTATTGGAAGTACAGCTTAAATCCTTTCAGGATTTTCTTCAGGACGACGTACAACCTGAAAAACGCAAGAATCAGGGATTGCAGGCTGTATTCAATAGCGTGTTTCCTATTAGCGACAGCGCGGGTAATTACGAATTACAATTTGTGGAATATTATTTGGATAAACCCAAATACAGCGAGCGCGAATGCCAGGAGCGCGGTGTAAGTTACGCCGTTCCCCTTAAGGCAAAAATGCGTCTCGCGATAAAAGACGTGACGGGCGAAACCGATAATTTCACAGAATTTATCGAACAAGACGTGTATCTCGGGAACATGCCGTACATGACATCCCGAGGTACCTTTATTATTAACGGCGCCGAACGGGTAATTGTAAGTCAGTTGCACCGTTCGCCCGGCGTATTCTTTTCGGATACGTTGCACCCCAACGGAACGCCTATTTATTCCGCTCGAATTATTCCTTTTCGCGGTTCCTGGGTTGAATTTACAACCGATGTGAACGATGTGATGTTCGTTTACATCGATCGTAAAAAGAAATTCCCGGTAACCATGCTTTTGCGCGCAATCGGATTCAGTACGGTTGAAGATATCGTTAACGCGTTCGAAGTTACCGAAGAAGTCGAAATTGAGCTGGACAAATTCCCCTATCTCATCGGACAAATGTTGGCGGCTGACGTCGTTGATTTTTCCACCGGCGAAGTGGTTGCGGAACAGGGCAAAGATATCACTCAGGAGTTATTGAATCAGTGTCTTGAACTTGGCATTACAAAGGTAAAAATCGTAAGACCTTCGGATGTGAATTCGTCCAATCTGATTCTGAATACCCTGCGTAAAGACAGCGCTAAAACGGACGCCGACGCTATTGAGGCGATTTATCGACAATTAAGATCCGGTGATCCGCCGGACATCGATACGGCTCGCAGTTTGATCGAACGCATGTTCTTTAATGAAAAACGATACGACCTGGGTTCCGTCGGGCGTTACAGAATTAATAAAAAATTGAATCTGGATATTCCTTACGACGTTACCGTTCTCACCAGAGAAGATATCATCGCTATTTTGAAGTATTTGATCGGAATGCGCGAGGGAGTTAATCCTTCGGATGATATCGACCATTTGGGAAATCGACGGGTTCGTACAGTAGGCGAGCAATTGTCGTCGCAGTTCAGCGTCGGTTTTGCGCGCATGGCGCGTACCATTAAAGAACGTATGAATATCGGCGATGCGGAAAAACTGACCCCGCAGGATCTGGTTAACGCACGGACAATTTCTTCCGTAATTAACACCTTTTTCGGAACTTCGCAGCTATCGCAATTCATGGATCAAACCAATCCGCTGGCGGAATTGACTCATAAGCGACGCCTTTCCGCTCTCGGTCCCGGCGGTTTAACCCGTGAAAGAGCGGGATTTGAGGTTCGCGACGTTCATTACACACATTACGGTCGATTGTGTCCCATCGAAACGCCGGAAGGTCCCAATATCGGTTTGATCTCTTCGTTGTGCGTTCACGCGCGGATTAATGACTTCGGGTTCATCGAAACCCCGTACCGGAAGGTGGTTAAAGGCAAGGTTACCGATCAAATCGAATATCTTTCCGCCACCGAAGAAGATTCCTTTACCATTGCACAAGTTAACGCGCCCATTGACGAAAAAGGCAATTTTATTAATGATCGTGTAAAGGCACGCAGAAAGGGTGATTTTCCCGTTGTGCCGCCCGAGCAAGTGGAATTTATGGATGTCGCCACAAATCAAATCGTTTCACCGGCAGCTTCATTAATTCCGTTTCTGGAACATGACGATGCTAACCGCGCTTTGATGGGTTCTAACATGCAGCGCCAGGCGGTGCCCTTGCTGGTTCCAAAAGCTCCTATTGTAGGAACGGGAATGGAAGGGAAGGTTGCCCGCGATTCCGGAACTCTGGTAATCGCCGAAGAAGACGGCGTTGTGGATTATGTTGACGCGGAAAAAATTATTATTAAAATGGATACGCCTCCGCAGCCGAAAACCGGAAAAGAACGATTGCTCGATTTAAGCGATTGCAAAGAGTATCGACTGCTTAAGTTTATCCGAACCAATCAGGATACGGTAATAAATCAACGTCCTTTGGTGGAAAAAGGTCAGCGGGTTAAAAAAGGCGATATTCTTGCCGATGGTTGCGCCACCGATCAAGGTGAATTGGCGTTGGGACAGAATGTGCTGGTTGCCTTTATGCCCTGGAACGGATATAATTTTGAAGACGCTATTATTGTAAGCGACCGGATTGTCCGTGACGATGTTTACACATCCATCCATATTCAGGAGTTTGAATTACAGGTTCGCGATACCAAGCGCGGCGAAGAAGAGTTAACACGCGAAATTCCGAATGTGAGCGAAGAAGCTACCAAAGACCTGGATGAAAACGGAATAGTCCGCGTCGGCGCCGAAGTAAAGGCAGGCGATATTTTAATAGGTAAAGTAACTCCCAAGGGAGAAACCGATCCCACTCCGGAAGAAAAGTTGTTAAAGGCGATTTTCGGCAATAAAGCCGGCGATGTTAAAGACGCTTCGTTGAAGGCGCCCCCGGGAATGCACGGCGTTGTTGTCGCAACGCGACTCTTCTCCAGAAAAAAGAAAAGCGCCCAGGAGAAAAAGGAAGAGAAAAAGCTGATCGAAAAAATTGATCAGAGCGGTGAAAAACGTAAAAAAGCCGTTGAAAGAAAATTAGCTCAGCGCCTGGGTGAACAGTTCAAAGGAATGAAAACCGTTGGTATCCGCTTTGTTGACGGAAAAGTAGCAATTAAAGCCAATTCGGTGATTAACGAAAACTCGTTTAGTAAAATCGATGTAAAAAGCCTGGATATCAACATTACCTGGTTCGAAGAAGACCCGAAAAACACCTTTGTACGAGAATTGTATTCCGATTACAGAAAAGTACTGCAAGATATTGAAAACGATATAAAGCGTGAAAAACACAAATTGGTTGTCGGAGATGAATTGCCTCCTGGCATCACGCAGTTGGCAAAAGTTTATGTGGCTGAAAAACGCAAGTTGGCTGTAGGCGATAAAATGGCTGGTCGCCATGGGAACAAGGGAGTTATTTCCAAAGTCGTCCCCATGGAAGACATGCCGTTTCTGGAGGATGGCACTCCGGTTGACATCGTGTTAAATCCTTTAGGCGTGCCTTCCCGTATGAATCTCGGACAGATTTTTGAAACTACTTTAGGTTGGGCAGGTTTTAAACTTAAAAAACACTACGCTACTCCGGTTTTCGACGGCGCCGATTACGAAGACTTGTTAAACGAATTGGAAAAAGCCGGTCTTCCCAAATCGGGTAAGGTAAAACTTTACGATGGTCGTTCGGGAGAGGTTTTTGATCAGGAAGTAACGGTCGGTATCATCTACATGCTGAAACTCTCCCATCTGGTTGACGATAAAATCCATGCCCGGTCCATCGGACCTTATTCTCTGATAACTCAACAACCGTTGGGCGGAAAGGCTCAGTTCGGCGGGCAGCGTTTCGGAGAGATGGAGGTATGGGCGCTCGAAGCTTACGGCGCAGCCTATACCCTGCAAGAGATACTGACGGTTAAAAGCGACGATGTTACCGGTCGGTCAAAAACGTACGAGGCTATTGTAAAAGGCGAAAACTTGCCGGATCCGGGTATCCCCGAATCGTTCAACGTGTTGATCCGGGAGTTACAAGGCTTGGCGTTAAAAGTTCGCCTTGAATAAAGAAGGCTATCCTTAGCTTTTGCCTCTCGTGGTGTCTATCTACGGGAGGCTTTTGTTTGCTTTTAAACCGGTAGTTTAAACAACTATGCAGGTTTAAAAAAGAAACTTAGAATAGGAGTAGTAATTTTGAACATTCGTAGAGGTCCAAATAAGTTTAGTAAAATTATTATCAGTTTGGCTTCGCCGAACGATATTTTGGAACAATCCTACGGTGAAGTTACCAAACCGGAGACGATAAATTATCGTTCTTTTAAACCGGAAAAAGACGGACTTTTTTGCGAGAAGATCTTTGGCCCCGTCAAAGACTGGGAATGCCATTGTGGTAAATATAAACGAATTCGATATAAAGGTATTATCTGCGACCGCTGTGGCGTGGAAGTGACACAAAAAAAGGTTCGCCGCGAGCGAATGGGTCACATTTCTCTTGCCGTTCCTGTGGTCCATATCTGGTTTTATAAATCATTACCGTCAAAAATCGGCTATCTTTTGGATATGTCGCCTAAAGATCTGGAAAAGGTCATCTATTACGAAAATTATATTGTTATTAATCCGGGAAAAAGCAATTTAAAATTCAAACAATTGATTTCGGAAGAAGAGTATTTTACCCAGCTCGACGAACATGGCGAATTAAACGAAGAACTTGCCGACGACGATCCCAATAAATTTATCGCTAAAATCGGCGGCGAAGCCATTCATCACATGCTTAAAATGCTTAATGTCGAAGACCTGGCAATAGAACTCAGAAAAGTCATTCGCTCGGAAGTTTCGGAGCAGAAAAAACAGGATGCCTTAAAGCGTCTTAAAGTGGTGGAATCTTTTCGCTCCCGTGAAAAGAATCTGGAATACCGTAATAAACCGGAATGGATGGTTCTCGATGTGATTCCCGTGATTCCGCCCGAATTGCGTCCCTTGGTTCCGCTGGAAGGCGGAAGATTTGCTACCAGCGATTTGAACGATCTTTACCGAAGAGTCATTATTCGAAATAATCGTCTTAAAAAACTGTTGGAGATCAAAGCGCCGGAAGTCATTTTGCGCAATGAAAAGCGTATGTTGCAAGAAGCCGTGGATTCACTGTTCGATAATTCAAAACGTACCACGGCAATGCGTTCCGACGGCGATCGCCCGCTTAAATCTCTTTCCGATATGTTAAAAGGAAAGCAGGGTCGATTCCGCCAGAATTTGCTTGGTAAGCGCGTCGATTATTCCGGGCGTTCGGTGATTGTTGTGGGACCCGAGCTTAAGCTGCATGAATGCGGGCTTCCCAAAGAGATGGCTATTGAGCTGTTTAAACCGTTTATTATTCGAAAATTGGTAGAACGTCGATTTGTTAAAACGGTAAAAAGCGCTAAAAAATTGGTTGAAAGAAAAGGACCCGAGGTCTGGGATATTCTCGAAGAAATTATCGACGATCATCCTGTGATGCTGAACCGTGCGCCGACGTTGCACCGTTTGGGTATTCAGGCGTTCCAGCCGGTTCTTATAGAAGGAAAAGCGATTCAAATTCATCCGCTGGTCTGCGCGGCTTTTAACGCCGATTTTGACGGCGATCAAATGGCTGTGCATATTCCGCTTTCTTATGAAGCTCAGGTAGAAACCAAGCTTTTGATGCTTTCCAGCCATAACATTCTTTCGCCGTCTAGCGGCGTTCCCATTGCCGTACCGAGTCAGGATATTGTGCTCGGATGTTATTATCTGACAAAACGTATGCCCGGCAGCAAAGGCGAAGGAATGGTTTTCGCATCTTCGGAAGAAGCCATTGCCGCATATAACAGCGGTAAGGTGGCATTACACGCCGCGGTAAAAGTTCGCATTGAGGGTAAAACAATTGATACTACCATCGGTCGCGTAATTTTTAATCAGATTGTGCCCAAAGAAATCGGCTTTGTTAACGAGCTGCTTTCCAAGCGTACGATCTCGAATATCATAAGTACTTGTTATCGCAAATTAGGCAATAAAGTTGCCGCGGATTTTCTTGACGAGCTTAAGGCTCTCGGATTTGCTTACGCAACGCGCTCCGGCGCTTCCATCGGGTTGGATGATATCGTAATCGCGCCCGAAAAAGGAATGTTTGTGGATGTGGCTCAAAAAGAAGTTGATGAAATACAGATGCTCTACGAGCACGGCGTTATTACGGACGGCGAACGTTACAATAAAATTATTGATATTTGGACCAAGGTAACCGCCGACGTTGCTGAAGCCATGTTTCAGAGGCTGCGCCGCGATAAAAACGGTTTTAATCCGTTGTACATGATGTCCGATTCCGGCGCTCGCGGCAGTAAAGAGCAGATCCGCCAGTTAGCGGGTATGCGCGGTTTGATGGCAAAACCGCAAAAATCACTGACGGGACAAACCGGCGAAATTATCGAAAACCCGATTACCGCTAACTTCTTTGAAGGATTATCGGTTATCGAATATTTTATTTCGACGCACGGCGCGCGTAAAGGTTTGGCGGATACTGCTTTGAAAACGGCGGATGCCGGTTATTTGACGCGGCGTCTGGTCGATGTGGCTCAGGATGTCATTGTTACGGAATACGATTGCGGCACTATTTTGGGTCAGGATATTACCGACCTTAAGGAAGGCGAAGAGATAATCGAACCTTTAGCCGACCGTGTATTGGGACGTGTGCTTGCAGCCGATATCATCGATCCTGTTTCAAACGAAGTTGTTGCAAAGCGCGGCGATTTAATAGAAGAGGCTATTGCGGACAAAATAAATAATTCGTCCATTGAAATAGTGAGAGTTCGTACGGAGCTGACATGCGAATCCAAACAGGGCGTTTGCGTATTGTGCTATGGCAGAAATATGGCGACCGGCGAATTGGTCGATGTGGGCGAAGCCGTTGGCGTAATGGCTGCTCAAAGTATCGGCGAGCCGGGAACTCAGTTAACTCTGCGTACCTTCCACATCGGCGGTACCGCGGCGCGTATCGCATCCGAATCTGATATCACGACCAAGGTGGACGGCAAGGTTAAGTTTAGCAGTATGCGGACGGTGTTGAACAAACAAGGCGAACCGGTTGTCACAGGAAGAAACGGAAAAATCGAAATACTTGACAGCGACGATCGCATGATCGCTTCTTACAACACGCCTTACGGCGCAAAACTGAAAATAAAAGACGGTCAAAATGTTAAAAAGGGCGAAGTACTCTATATCACCGATCCGTATTCTTCGGTTATTATCACCGAAACCAGCGGTCGCGTGCAGTTCGAGGATATTATCGAAAATATTACCTATCGCGAAGAGCTTGACGAGCAGACCGGTCGTAAGCAGCGTGTGATTGTCGAATCGAAAAACAAGAACCTTAACCCGCACATCTTTATTGTTGATGAAGCTGGTGAAAAGCTCAATCAATATTTTGTTCCGGTGAAAGGGTTCTTACAGGTTAACAACGGCGATGAAGTTTACGCCGGCGATATTTTGGTGAAAATACCGAGAGAAATCGGTAAAACACGCGATATTACGGGTGGTTTGCCGCGGGTCGCCGAGCTGTTCGAAGCGCGTCAACCCAAAGAAAAAGCAATCGTCAGCGAAATCGACGGATATGTTAAATTCGGAAGTATTAAACGCGGTATTCGCGAAGTGATCATTGAATCGGATCTGGAAACAAAAAAATATTCCATCCCGCACGGAATGCATATTCTTGTTCATGAGAACGACTTTGTGCGCGCCGGTGAGCGGTTGACCGACGGAGCCATTGCGCCCGACGATATTCTGCGTATTCAGGGACCCGCCAAAGTGCAGGAGTATTTGGTGAATGAAATTCAGGAAGTTTACCGTTTGCAGGGTGTGAAGATTAATGACAAACACATCGGAATTATTGTTCGTCAGATGCTGAAAAAGATTCAGGTAGTTGATCCCGGCGACACGAACTTTTTACCCGGCGATCAGGTTTACAAAAGCGACTTTTTTGAAGAAAACGCCAAAATCGCCAATAAATTGGTGGTAACCGATCCCGGCGACAGTCTGTTCCGCGAGGGTTCAATTACCGATAAGAAAACGGTTGAACTGATCAATAAGGATCTGAAAAAAGCGAAGAAGAAACCGGTTAAATTCCGTAAAGCGAAGCCGGCTACTTTCAGCCCGATTCTGTTGGGCATTACGCAGGCTGCGTTGACTACAAAGAGTTTTATCTCCGCGGCTTCGTTCCAGGAAACAACACAGGTTCTTACCGAAGCGGCTATTTCCGGCAAGGAAGACGAGTTGATCGGTCTGAAAGAAAATGTGATTATGGGACATTTAATTCCCGCCGGCACCGGAATGCGCATGTACGATAATGCCTTGGTTGAGGTAGAAGAAGAAGCGGAAGAGAAAGAAGAAGGCGGGAAAACGGAAGAACAGATATCGGCTGAAGATACGGAACAAAGTTTAAAAGATCAGGAAAAAGTGGAAAAATAAGTTTGCTATCAAATTTAAAAAATATTAAATTATAAGTCTGTAACTTTTTTTGGAGGATGTCTTGCCAACGATCAATCAATTGGTTCGCAAGGGACGCAAAGTTGTTGAAAAGAAAACGAAAGCGCCGGCTTTAACCGGATGTCCGCAGCGTCGCGGAGTGTGTACGCGTGTCTATACGACGACGCCGAAAAAACCGAATTCCGCGTTGCGTAAAGTAGCTCGTGTTCGTCTGACTAATGGGTTTGAAGTTACGGCTTACATCCCTGGGGAGGGACACAATCTTCAGGAGCACTCGATTGTTTTGATTCGCGGTGGTCGTGTTAAGGACTTGCCGGGTGTTCGTTATCACATCGTGCGCGGCACGCTTGATGCCAGCGGTGTGGAAGATCGTAAACAAGGAAGATCAAAATACGGTACAAAGAAACCTAAAAGTTAACAGGTTGGGTTGGAGAGAAAATGCGTAGAAGAAGACCGCCAAAACGAAGAATTTTACCGGATCCGAAATACAAAGATATCGTGGTTGCGAAATTCATCAATAATTTGATGATGGAAGGAAAAAAGAGCGTAGCCGAAAAGATTTTTTATTCGGCGATGGATCTGGTTGAACAACAATTGAAAAAAGATCCTTTGGAAGTGTTTAAAAAAGCAATGGAAAATGTGGCTCCGATTCTTGAGGTAAAATCCCGTCGTGTCGGCGGAGCTACTTACCAGGTGCCTGTAGAGGTTCGCGCCGATAGACGTCAGGCTCTGGCTATCCGGTGGCTTATTCAATATTCTCGCGCTCGTAACGAGCGGACAATGGCTGGAAAATTAGCCAATGAATTTATAGCTGCATATAAAGGTGAAGGTGCTTCGGTTAAGAAGCGTGAAGATACTCATAAAATGGCTGAAGCGAACAAGGCATTCGCGCACTTTAGATGGTAGGAGTGATTTCCTGAAATGGCGAAGAAACCGTTTGACAAGTCCAGAATACGGAATATAGGGATTATGGCGCATATCGATGCCGGTAAAACCACCACCACGGAACGAATTTTGTTCTACACGGGGCGATTGCACCGCATGGGTGAAGTGCATGACGGCGCGGCTACAATGGATTGGATGGAACAGGAAAAAGAACGCGGAATCACAATTACTTCCGCGGCTACCACGGTAAAATGGCACGATTCAGAAATCAATATCATCGATACGCCGGGTCATGTGGATTTTACGGTTGAAGTCGAACGGTCTTTGCGCGTATTGGATGGCGCGGTCGCTCTGTTTTGCGCCGTCGGAGGCGTTGAGCCCCAGTCCGAAACCGTTTGGAGACAGGCGGACAAATACAATGTACCGAGAATTGCTTTCGTAAATAAGATGGACCGCGTCGGCGCCGATTTCTTTAATGTTCTGGATATGATGAGAAAAAGGCTGGGCGCCAATCCGCTTCCCCTGCAAATTCCCATCGGCGAGGGCGATTTGTTTACAGGTCTGGTCGATCTGGTGGAAATGAAAGCTATTTTATACAATGAAAGTTCTTTGGGAAAATTTTATGAGGAAGCGGAAATTCCGAGAGGACTGATTGATAAGGTAAACGAGTGTCGTACTAATATTCTTGAAGCGGTTGCGGATTATGATGAAGAATTAATGATAAAATATCTCGAAAACGAAGATATCTCGGTTCGGGAATTAAAGAGCGCCATACGCAAAGCGACTATTGACGGAAAGATCACTCCCGTATTTTGCGGCTCCGCTTTTAAAAACAAAGGCATTCAAAGATTAATGGACGGCATTGTCGATTATCTGCCTTCGCCTTTGGACAAAGGAGCCGTTAAAGGCATCAACCCGAAAACGGGTGAGGAAATTCTAAGAAAGCCAAAAGATGACGCCCCGTTTTCTGCTCTGGCTTTTAAAATTCAGGCAGACCCTTACGTGGGACGGCTGACTTATGTCCGGGTCTATTCCGGGCAGTTAAACAGCGGTTCTTATGTTTATAATACCACAAGCGATAAAAAAGAGCGTGTTGCTCGAATATTAAGAATGCATGCCAATCATCGCGAAGATATCGATGTGGCGCGGGCAGGTGATATTGTCGCCATTGTCGGATTAAAACACACCAAAACCGGCGACACGTTATGCGATCCTAAGCATACGATTTTATTGGAATCCATGAATTTTCCTGAGCCGGTAATTTCCGTAGCCGTGGAACCGAAAACAAAAGCGGATCAGGATAAACTGAGCCAATCGCTCATGAAATTAAGCGACGAAGACCCAACCTTCCGCATCCGCACCGATGAAGAAACCGGACAAACGATTATCAGCGGAATGGGCGAGTTGCATCTTGAAATAATCGTTGACCGCTTGCTGCGCGAATTTAAGGTTGGCGCAAGTATCGGCGAGCCGCAGGTTGCTTATAAGGAAACAATAACCAAAAAGGTTGAAGCCGAAGGTAAGTTTATCCGGCAATCGGGCGGACGCGGTCAGTACGGACATGTTAAAATTGAAATGGAGCCCAACGAACCGGGTAAAGGATTCGAATTTGTGGATGGCATTGTCGGCGGCGTGATTCCGCGGGAATTTATTCCGTCGGTAAAAGCGGGAATTCAGGAAGCGATGAAAAACGGCGTACTGGCTGGTTATCCGGTGGAAGACGTTAAGATTCGTTTGTTCGACGGTTCATATCACGAAGTCGATTCAAGCGAAATGGCTTTTAAAATCGCCGGTTCTATCGCCTTTCAAGAAGGCGCAAAAAAAGCAAACCCTGTTTTATTGGAACCGATCTTCAGTATCGAAATTGTTGTTCCGGAAGAGTATTTAGGCGATGTTATTGGGGATTTGAATTCCCGCAGAGGTAAGATCTCCGGTATCTTGCCGAGGAAGGACGCTCAGGTTGTTTCGGGAATGGTTCCCTTGTCCGAAATGTTTGGCTATGCCACCCAGTTGCGCTCTATAACACAGGGTCGGGCAATCTACACCATGCAGTTTTCTCATTATGAAAAAGTGCCTGAACAGATTGCCAAAGAGATAATCGAAAAGGGTGGTAAGTAAGAGATTTTTAAAAATCCTGGAGGCAAAAATGGCAAAAGAAAAATTCGAGCGTAAAAAACCGCACGTAAATGTAGGTACGATCGGTCACGTCGATCACGGAAAGACCACATTGACGGCAGCGATTACTCAAGCTTTGGCAAAGCAGGGTAAGGCGGAGTTTCGTAGTTTTGATAGTATAGACAACGCGCCGGAAGAGCGCGAACGCGGAATCACAATTCAGACCGCACACGTTGAATATGAGACGGAAAAGCG
>JAJRSN010000244.1 GCA_024278715.1 Calditrichota bacterium | reverse complement strand
ATCATTACGGTTTATTCTACCGACGAAAAAGGGGAACTTCTTGCCGTACTTCCGCTTTTTGAACAAAAAAAACGATTCGCTCGCGGGGGCGCTTTTAAAGCGATGCGCTTGATGGGCACCGAATTTGAATCGAGCGATTACCTTGATATCATCTCGTTAGCAAAACATAAAAATACTTTTATTCAGGCAATTTTTTCCGATCAACAGGTAATCAAATTGTTCGAACAAAACGATATTATTGAATTCGAGAATGTCCACGATTCTTCCGCTTTATTAAAGAAAAAAGAGATAATAGCCAATCTGCTGAATACCACTCCTTATTCTTATAAGATCAAAGTGTGTCCGTTCCTTTCTCTTCCCGACTCGTTTGACGAATTCCGCAACAGACTATCGCGGAATTTACGTTCCAATTTAAAACGAACGCAAAATAAAATGAAACGCAGCGGATTGACAATAGAGATTGTTTCGGACGTTTCGGAAATCGATGAGGCGATTCGCAGGCTGTTTGAGCTTCACCAATCCCGATTCCGATCCAAACAGGCGGATACAAAGTTTGATTTTGAGGCGCGCGGAGAATTCCATACCCGTGTGGCGAAATTGTTCTTAAAAAAAGGATGGCTGCAACTCTATCAGATAAAGAATAAAAACATTGTCATCGGTTCGCTTTACTGTTATAAATTTGCGGATAGCATGATGTATGTTCAGGGCGGATTTGATCCCGAGTACGGTAAATTAGGGTTGGGTAATCAAATTATTTTCAGGGCAATAGAAGACGCCGTTGCTCTCGGTCTTAAAAAATTCGATTTTATGCGCGGAAACGAAGCGTATAAATACCGCTGGACTTCCGAAAAAATATTTTTGCACAAACTATTGTTTCCTCTTTCATTTAAAGCCAGAATGTACTTTTTTGGTCAGGACATCTTCTTTAAAAGCAAACAATTTGTTAAACGCATTTTGGGGAAAAATCGATGAAAAAAACGGTGTTGGGAAGTTTCCGCCCGGCTTTTTTCCCCTCTCTGGAATATTTCTGGCATATAGCTCAATGCGATGTCGCCGTGTTTGCGGATCATTTGCAATACACCAAAGGATCGTCCATTAACCGTTCCGCTCCTTTATATGATACCAATGATATTCTGCGGATTCCCGTTCGGCACAACGGTGAACACACGGGTATTTTTAACAAGCAAATCGATCTGCACAGCCCGTGGCGGCAAAAGCACTTAAAAACGATTCGCCATTTATTCCACAACTTCCCCTTTGCCTATTACTACCTGCCCGAATTGGAAGAGCTCTACGGCGAAAACTTCCGGAATCTCGGCGATTTTCTCTGGCGGCTGACCGAACGATTGGTTAAGTGGCTGCACCTGCCCGTTAAATTATTGCGCTCCAGTAAGTTGGGCGGTGAGGGCTGCGCAGAAGAATTAATCTTTAATTGGTGTAAACTAAGCGGCGCAACTTTTTACATCGGCAGCGCCGAGGCGTTTAAAAACAAATGGGCGGACCAAGAGAAATTAGATTCTTTCGGAATCGGAACCCTGCTGTTCGCTCCCCTGCCCGAGTCGCATTTGCTGCAAAATTACGCATCCCTTTCCATAATTCATTATCTGCTGCAATTCGGGCCCGAAGGCGGCTACATAATTCGCCAGTACCTTTCTCAAAAACGGCGTCCCGCCTGAATTAACAGGATATCGCCTTTTACCAGACATTATCGTGAATTCGATCCGGATTAAAACGGTCAACCGGTTCGGCGGGCTTTTTCGGCAAACCCACTGCAACTAATGAAACCGGAATACAGTGCAGCGGCAAATCAAGAATTATCTTCAATTTTTTGATTCGTTGTTCGCGCGGATAAACGCCTATCCAGACCGCGCCCAACCCCATGCCGTGAGCGGCAAGAAGAATGTTTTGCGTTGCCGCCGCGCAATCAAGCGCCAAATAACGGTCGTTATTCTCCAAACCCAGATCGCCGCAAACGGCAACGGCTAATGGCGCCTGATACAACATTTTTGCATAGGGATGAAAATCGGCAATTTGGTTCAAAATTCCTCGGTCGTTAATTACAATAAAATGCCACGGTTGTTTGTTGTGCGCGGAAGGCGCCTGCATTGCAGCCCGCAATAATTTTTCAACCGCCTCCCGCCCGATTTCATCGGATTTAAAATTACGCACGCTGCGTCGGGTCATTATGGCTTGCAAAACTTCCATCTTAACTCAATCCCTTCGATTTTTTTTAATCGCTTCAATAATATCCGATTTTTGTCAAAAATTCAAGGGATCAATTTTTTCGGGCATGACGTGATGCGTGATGCGTGATGCGTGATGCGTGATGCGTGATGCGTGATGCGTGATGCGTGATGCGTGATGCGTGATGCGTGATGCGTTTAAGGGATTTTCGTCTTTATATCAATTTCCTTGACAAATCTGCTACGGAACAGGTTTTTAAAATTCATATAACCAAAACATTTTCAGGATTTTCTCTGTTATTACTTTAAT
The DNA here is from genome assembly GCA_024278715.1 of Calditrichota bacterium. Classification (GTDB taxonomy): domain Bacteria; phylum Calditrichota; class Calditrichia; order Calditrichales; family Calditrichaceae; genus Caldithrix. Next base: position 2,239 of record JAJRSN010000244.1, on the reverse strand, counting down.
CTTCGAATTGTTTTGAATTTTTGTTATTCGGTAATTCGAATTTGTTTCGGATTTCGATATTCGAATTTCGGATTTATTATTTTCTACCTCATTCCAATTTGTTACTTATTAGTTAAGTGTTAAGGGTATAAGCGTTAACCGTACCTCTCCGATTGACTTATCACGACAGGTTGTGTTCACGGCTTTCCGATAATCTTTTGTCTTTTTTCTTTTGTCCTTTTTCCTTACCTTTTACTCATCACGCGTCACGTCTTTGTAGTTAATTCGTTAAGCGTTAAGGGTATAAGGGTTAATCGGCAGTTGTACCAAGTTACAGGTTGAATTTAAATTGTCGCTTTAATCTTAATTGCAACCTGCAACTTGTGACTCCGTCACTTGTCGCTTTTATCTTTAATCTTGAAAGAACTTTAATCTTTTCCCTTTTTCCTTTTTCCTTTGTCCTTTATCATTTGTCACTCGTCACTTTATTGTTATTTAATCTAAAAAAAATGTAATCCTAATTTTGCTTTTAAAATAATTTGTTAATATTTTTAGTAAGAAAAATAATCACAGAGAAAATATACTTATGAGACAGAAAGTACTACTTCTGATTCTATTGTCCCTTAATTGGGCATTCGCTCAAACACTTTCAAAGCCCGCCATTGATGACAACTCAAAATATACCAACATCGGTAACATCGGGATCACCATTTCCAATTACGGAACCATCGGCGACGGCTTTACCAAACAGGTTCCCGTGGATCAACCTTCCTGCGAATATCCCAAGGGATCAGGGATTGAGCATCTGTTCGGCGGAGGATTATGGGTCGGAGCGCAAACTTCCTCCGGAATAAAAGTGACCACCGGCGCCTTTAATTCCGCCCGTTTTCAAGCCGGAGGATCCACAAATTTTGAATTCACCAATACCGCGGATCCGTTGGACGTGGTTTTAGAGCGTTCTTCTCTGCTCGATAATCAGTTCTACTCTCCCGACGCCGTCAGCCATCAGGATTTTGTGGCAGATTTTACGGACACTAACACTTACGTACCGGGAACCACCAATCAAATTTACGGACACAATCCTTTAGGAATTGCGGTACACATGGAAACGTACGCCTGGAACTACCCATTTGCCGACGATTTTGTGATTTTTAATTACACCATCACCAATGTTTGGGACGACACATTAAAAGACGTGTACGTGGGAATATGGGCTGATCTGGTGGTTCGCAATGTGAATATTACTCCTCCGAGAATCGGAGCACCTTTTTACCAGCACGCCGGGGTGGGCTATAAAGATAACGACAAAATGAAAATGGTTTACTGTTACGATTACGACGGCGATCCGGGCTATACCGACAGTTATGTTGCGGTCAGTTTTTTAGGCGCCGAGCCTCAGGAAGACGATCAAAAATACAGATATAAGGTAACGCACAACTGGTGGTTGTTTTCCGGCGGCATCGAAGAATACGAACAGCCTCCGCGGGAAGAGGTTCTTCGTTACGAACGAATGAAGACCTCTTTTCCGGACGATATCTACTGGAAAAACCTCTACCAGCGGGCGGGAAACTGGATGAGCCTGATCTCTACAGGTCCTTTTGAACGGATCGATCCGGGCAAATCGATTAACGTAGTCTTTGCCATTGTCTGCGCTAAAAAAGCGGGCTTTAATCCCTCTACCGTTGATGACGATGCCGCGAAAGCCAATCTGTACGATAACATAGAATGGGCGCAAAAAGCTTACTACGGCGAAGACAGCAACCGCAACGGCATTCTTGATTATTTCGGTACGGATTCAACGGAAGACGTTAACGGCAACGGAAAATTAGACCGTTACATTCTACCCACTCCGCCCGCCCCTCCGGTCGTTAAAATCATTCCAGGCAACGGCAAAGTAACTATTTTATGGGATCGCACTTCCGAACAATCGATCGACTTAATCTCCAAAAAGAGAGACTTTGAAGGATACCGGGTTTACCGGTCGTTTTTGAATGACGATCGTTCCGCAGAAGGCATCTTTAACAGCATGCAGCTTATACGGGAATTCGACCGCAAAGACGGCATTTTTTATGACACGGGTTTTGATGAAATCCGCCTTCCCGAACCAAAAATCGATACCTACAAAGACCCGATCACCGGAGAAGAAAAGCAGACGGAGTTCTGGTACCAGCTCGAAGTGGACGGGTTACACAACGGTTGGCAATACGCGTTTTCGATCACGGCGTTCGACAGCGGCGACGCGACCATTTCACTGCCCAGT
>JAJRSN010000243.1 GCA_024278715.1 Calditrichota bacterium | reverse complement strand
TGATACGGCTTGAGCATCACCTGTAAACCGGTCACATTCGCGCCCGTTCCGCCGTAAACAAAATAAACACCCGTGTCCTGTCCGAAACAGCGGCGAAAGGTTTTTATTGCCTGCTGCGTGTAAGGATCATCGCCGTAACCGACCACATGACCGATGTTGCACTTTTGAATGGCTTCCATTATTCCGGGGTGTACGCTGGCGTTGTTATCGCTGGCAAAACTGCGTTTTGGAGTTGTTTGTGTCATAATCTCATCCTCTGTCCCGCTATTGATTCAGAATTATGTTCAAAAAATTGCTTTTAATGTTGCGCTTCATTTGATGAATTCAAATTTTCTGTTCTCTTAAATCAAAAATCGGAATGGGTTACTACCGCTTCCACAATTCTTTCCAGACCCGTCTGATCCTGATGATTAAAACGGTCGAATTGCGGGGAATCGATATCCAAAACGCCTAAGACCCTGCCCTGTTTTATCATGGGAATAACGATTTCCGAATTGGAGGCGCTGTCGCAGAAAATGTGTCCTGGAAATTGATGTACGTTCGGAACAATCAAAGTTTCGCGCCTTTGCACGCTGGTTCCGCAAACCCCGCTGCCGACTTTAATTCGCACACAGGCTGGTTTTCCCTGGAAAGGACCCAAAACCAACTCTTCATCGTTAATCAAACGGTAAAATCCCGCCCAGTTAATATCGTTTAAGGCGTGGAACAAAAGCGCCGAGATATTCGCCATGTTGGCGATGGGATCGCGTTCGCCCTCTAAAATGGCTGACGCCTGTTTGTAAAGCAGTTCATAAAAAACATCGCGGGATAAATCCTGATAATCATCAACGGTGAACATCCATACTCCTTGTTAATTTTTCCTTAGAGTTCCGCAAAACCTGACACCCGTTTTCTTTTCAAAGAGTGAATCGAGCCGCCGGTTTAACTAACGTCAGGCTATACAAGCCGCTGCGCCGGAGAAACTACCGGAACGGCTTGTTTGCAGTCCTCTAAATTATTCTTTGCAAAGGTAAAAAAGGTAGGCGTTTAAGGCAATAGCTTCGTTAGCAAATACGAATTCTATTTGATCGGCGGCTCGGTTAAATCTTGTTTTGAAAAAACCGGTCTGAATTTATACCCATAAACAATTGGTCCGGTTTCGCCTTCCTCGAAATATTTTCGAATAACCATCTCCACCGGCATGCCTATTTTAACCTGATTCAAATCTACATCCGTTAATTGGGCTGTAATTCGCGGACCATCTTCCAGATCAATCAACGCAACGACATACGGCACATACCCCTCGTATCGTTCCGAAGTTTGATAGAGGATTGTATAACTGTAAACAATTCCCTTTCCGTTGAATCGCACGGACTTTAAATCTTTGCTTTTGCACTGCGGGCAAAGCGGACGGGACGGAAACGATTGGTGTCCGCAATTTTGACAAACCGAGCCTTCCAAATGATAGCGTTGATTTTTCAATCGCCAGTATCTGGGAATATCCATTGTGATCTCCTGTAAATAAAAACGATCAAACCTTTTTCCGAAAATTTAATTTTAAGAAGGGCTGATATTTTTCAGAATCGTTGTAATAACCGTTGCTCCGGTGCCGCCGATATTCTGCGTCATTGCGTAAAGCGGATTTTTAACCTGGATTTTTTCGGGAGCCTCTCCGCGTAATTGCGTAACCGCTTCTACGATTTGATAGACGCCCGTTGCGCCGACAGGGTGACCTCTGCCCTTTAAACCGCCCATTGTGGCTACCGGCAGTTTTCCCTGAATTTCAAAATATCCGTCTTTTACGCGATTTAAAGCTTCGGTCGCGCTCATAAATCCGCTGGCTTCCAAAGAGAGCGCAGTCATGATGCTGAACGCATCGTGAAGTTCAAAAAGGCTGATATCCTTTGGTTGCAGGTTTGCCGCGCGGAAAGCTTTTTTTGCGCTGATTTCCACGCCTTTTAATTTCAATAATTCGGGACGATCGTGTAGAGCGATGTAATCGGTGCCCGCCTCGCATGCCAACACTTCCGCTGCTCTTTTATCCGAAGTTTCAATATCTTCCAAAGGAACAATAATAACCGCAGCCGCTCCGTCGGCAATGGGACTGGAATCCAGCAAATTAATAGGATCTGCGATTACTTTGGCTTTTCGATATTGTTCCAAAGTGATCGGTCGTCTGAACATGGCGTTTGGATTGTGGCTTCCGTTACGATGGGCTAAGAGCGGAAAATTCCCGAAATCGATTTTGGAAACATTATTTTCGAACATGAATCGCTGCATTACCAAGGCGTTCAATCCCACAAAGGTCAATCCCACGGAAGCTTCAAAATCGGAGTCTGCCGCGGTTGCCAGGGCGCTTGCAGTGTAACGTCCGGAGAATTCCGTGAGTTTTTCCACTCCCACCACCGCCACGCACTTTTTTAAGCCGCCGGCAACGGCAACAACTCCCTGACGAAACGCCGCAGCTCCGGAAGCGCAGGCTGCTTCTACTTTGACGGCTTCGACTCCGCTCAATCCTGCGTAATCGGCAATTAACGCGCCCAGATGCTCTTGCCCGCTTAAAGTACCGCTGAGCATATTGCCCACGTACAGCCCATCGATTTCATCGCGGTTAGCATCCTGTAAGGCGTTTAACAGAGCCTCTGCCGCTAATTGGCGAATCGATTTATCCCAATGTTCACGAACGGGCACCTGCCCTATTCCGATAACAGCTACTTTTTTCATCACATCAATTCCGTTTAATATGGTTAAGGGTTAAGCGTGTAAGCGTGTAAGCAGCTTCTCCATCCGCACATCACTTGTTACTCGTTACTCGTCACTTGTTACTTTTCGTTAAGCGTATAATGGTTAATCGGCTTCTCCAGTCACCCATTACGCCAGACCAGCGTAATGGCTTTCTGCTTTATCTTTTTTCTTTTGTCATTTTTCCTTTTTCTTACTATTCACGCATTACTCCTTTATTCCGCTTCACCGATCCCCCCTTTAATTCCCCCCTTTTAAAAAGGGGGGAACGCCGAAGGCAAGGGGGGATCTTATTTTCAAGCCACACTGTCTTTGAATGTTTAGGTAAATTTGTAAAGCATTAAGCAGCTTCTCCGGTCGCTCGTCACTTGTCATTAATCGTGTAAGCGTTAACCGTTAAGCGGCTTCTCCATCCGCGCATCACTTGTTACTTGTCCCTTTAATCTTTAATTTTACTCGTCACTCGTTACGCGTCACTTTGTCACTCTGTTACTCTGTTAATTTTTTACTCATCACGATTTACGGATTTTTGCCCTCAGACGGGCGTACATACTGTAATTTACAAACGCGCTTCTTTGAACGTAATCGGCTGTTTTAAGCGTCTTATCCCGAACGTCCGTTATCCGTTCGGTCAGTTTAAAACAAAAGGCGTCGCTTCCGGCTCCGGATCCGAAACTTACAAGCAAAATCCTGTCGCCCGCTTTAGCCCCGTCCAAAATAGCGGTCAACCCTAAAATTGACGAACCCGCGTAAGTATTTCCGATTTCCGTGGATAATAATCCGGTAGAATATTGTGCTTCGGAAAAGCCCAACTCGCGGGCGATTTTGACGGGAAATTTTTTATTGGGTTGATGAAAAACAACATGACTAAAATCTTCGGGTTTTAAATACAACTGCTCCATTATCGTTGTTGCCGCAGAACGGATATGGTGAAAATAAGCGGGGTCTCCGGTAAACCGATTCCCGTGTTCCGGATATTTTTGGTAATTTCTTCTGAAAAAATCGGGCGTATCGGTCACATAACTGAACGATCCTTCCAGAACGGCTAAGGCGTTTTCGGCGGGACCCATAATAAAAGCCGCCCCGCCTGCCGCCGCAGTGTACTCAAGCGCATCTCCGGGACGTCCCTGAGCCGTGTCCATTCCGATAGCTAAAGCGTAACCAGCCATTCCGCTTCCCACAATGCCAAAGGCAGCCTGCATGGCTTCGGTGCCGGCTTTACAGGCAAATTCAAAATCTCCGCCGGTTGTGGCGGGAGTGATTCCGAGAGCCTGAGCCACTACCGTACCGCTGGGTTTTACCGCGTAAGGATGCGATTCCGAACCGATCCACACCGCGCGAATTAACCGCGGATCGATCTCAGCCCTCTTAAGGGCGTTTTGCGCCGCCTCTATGCTCATCGTGATTGTATCTTCGTCGGGACCGGGTACGCTTTTTTGCTTAACGGGTAATTGATTCCCCGCCTGCTCTCCGCGCCATAAATTCGCGATTTCCGTGGCTTTTATTCGATAACGCGGGATATAAGCGCCATAACCGACAATTCCCACCGGCAAAACGGATTTCATAACCGATTGCATGTATTTCTCCGTTGATTCTAAAATATTATTAATAATGAATAAATTTTCTTTCCGATTTATTCCCGAATAGACAAATTAAACAAGAATTCTCTTATGTATCAAGGAAAATTTACTTTTTTAAAATAACTCATACATAACTGATATGTGTATTTTTATTCTGAGAAGGATTTGTGCGTTGTTATTAGAAGGATTAAAAACAGCTCATTGCCAAAAGGTTTAAAAAAATCTCACTGATTTCTCACTTTAATTTCAACTACCGCGATCACAGATTAAACTGATCGTGCCGATTTGGCGGGTTTAGCTTGCTTTCTTTTGATTTTGCAACCATTATTAACCTTCTTTAATCCCGGTTTTTAAAACAATCGATGGGCGGCTAAATATCAATCGGAGTACGGTATTGCAAAATGATTTCCCATTCCTTGGGCTCTACCGGCTGAACGGATAAACGGCTGCCTTTTTGTAAAAGCGTCATGTCCCGCAATCCCGATAAATTTTTTAATTCATCACGGGTTATCGGCGGATCGAATTCCTTTATTGCCCGAATATCGACTCCAAACCAGCGCGGATTGTTTAAACTACTTTTGGGATCAAAATATTGTGAGGAAGAATCAAAAGCAGTGGAATCGGGCTTTGATTCGCTTACCACTTTTGCAATGCCCGCGATCGCCTGAGGTTTTACTACGCTATGATAGATAAAAACCAGGTCTCCCCGCTTGATCTGATCGCGCAAAAAATTTCTTGCCTGATAATTTCTCACCCCGTCCCAAAAAGCTGTTTTGTTATTTTCTTTTTTTAAATCGTTCCATGAATAAGTTGAGGGCTCGGTCTTGAACAGCCAGAAATTCATTGTCAATTCCTTAAATTTACTTCTCATTCAGGGTTTGGAAAAGCGGAGCGCTCCGTCCGGTGTAGCCCTGCTCACAAAATGCCAATTCACGCTTTAACTCCGTTTCCGCTCACCATGACTTTTAAAACTTTTTACGATTCATTTTCATCAAAACGTTGAAACTGTTCGCGAAAATCCCATTCCTGTTCCGAAAATTCACTATCATCCGTTTTAATGAGCACATCGGCAATAAATACGGCGACCTTTTCGGGAGGGATTAATTTTCCTTCTTCTTTAAGTTGTAAAAAGCGATCAATCGCCGGAAATACTTCGCGTTTTGTCTTACGGAGCTGATTTTGCATGGGCGTATCCACCACTCCGGGTCTGACGCTGCCGACAAAAATTCCTTTTTCGTTTAATTCCTGATTCAAAACCCGATAAACCATGTACAGCGCGGCTTTGGAAGCACAATAGGCTGCCCATCCTGCGTAGGCATGACGGGCGGCTCCCGAAGATATGTGTAAAATTCTCGAACCTTTTTTCAGACGCGGCAGAAGTTTTTGGGTTAAAAACACAGGCGCCTCAAGATTGACGGCAAAATGTCCGCGCCATTCATCAAGAGTGATTTCGCTTAACGGTTTTACCGGCTGCAGAACCGCGGCGTTGTGGATCAAGAATTGTAAATGAATATTTTGGGGTAAAGCCCGCGCAATTTTCTCTCTGTCCTCTTCAACGGAAACGTCCGCGCCGATAATACGGATTTTTCCTGGATTGTTCGCCTGAGTTTCCCGCAATTTGTTTAAACGTCGTCCCACGGCTAAAATATGATAATTACGCTTATTTGCCAGTTCAATACTTAAAGCGCGACCAATCCCCGTTCCCGCTCCTGTTACTATCGCCCATTTTTGCATAGTACGCTCCTTTTAATTTCCAACACGAAACCCGATCTTTTTTTAAGAATTTAAATTAACCCATTGATCAAAAACAGCGCCTTTTCTCTAAATTCTGAGTCTCTTATCTTTAACTTTTTTTTAACGTTTTCTATTTCCTCCGGCTTTAACGACATGCCTTCGATAAGTTCGCTTAAAAAATTTAGCGAAGAGTCGGATATCTCAATATCGCGTAAAATACCGTCCTTTAACGTGTAATCGATTTTAACGGAAATACCTTTGTATTTCAATGTTTTATGAACCGTCGCCGGAGGCGACTGAGCGATATTCCATTGCCAGCTTTCGTACTTTTCGCGGGCGATATCGTTTATCTTTTGCCATTCGTCTTCCGAAAAATATCTCCACGGCTCTTTTTCGTCAAATATTTCTTTGATAATCGCCGATTTCAAATCTTCAATCGAAATCTGACCGGATAAGAATTTTTTCAGATTTACCACTTTACCGGGAATTGAACGGGAGGCGCGGGAATGGATTTCCACATTTTCCGGAACCTTTAATGCCTTTTTCAGCGTTTCCAAATCCGAATCAAATAATAGCGTGCCGTGACTCAACATTCGGCGACGACTTGTAAATTGCGCGTTTCCGGAAATCTTTTTTCCGCTCAAGCGCAAATTGTTTCGCTCATCTATTTCCAAAGCGGCTCCGAACCGGGCAATGGCTTTAACAATCGGTTGTAAAAATGTCCGGTATTGATTGAAATTTTTTAAAGTATGTTGAGTAATAAAGCTAAAATTGAGATTGCCTTCGTCGTGGTAAACCGCGCCTCCGCCGGAAATTCGCCGGTAAATCGGTATTTTACGATCAAAACAAAACCGCAGGTTAACTTCCTGCAAAACATTTTGATGTTTTCCTAAAATCACCGACGGTTTATTGACATACAAAAACACGTAAGAATAGTCGGCGTCCAAATAACGCACCGCATATTCTTCTATCGCCAGATTAACGGCAGGATCTTTAATTTGCCTATTATCGATAATTTTCCACGAGTTGTCAAACATTGATTTTCCAAACGTTAAACGGCTTCTCAAATTATCGTAATTCGTAATGCGTAATTCGTAATGCGTAATGCGTAATGCGTAATGCGTAATGCGTAATGCGTTTAAGGGATTTTCGTCTTTAAATCAATTTCCTTGACAAATCTGCTACGGAACAGGTTTTTAAAATTCAAATGACCAAAACATTTTCAGGATCTTCTCTGTTATTACTTTAATCTTCAAATTGTTTGGAATTTTTGTCATTTGGTAATTCTAATTTGTTTCGGATTTCGATATTCGAATTTCGGATTTATGATTTTCCTCTTTCGTTAACCTTGTTACTTTGTAATTTGTCTGCCGGACGCGAAAAAAAATAAAACCGCAAAGTTCTCAAAGGAGTCGCAAAGTACACAAAGAAAAGTTACTTCTGTTTTTTAATTATGTCTCAAGAAAAATGGAATTTTGTTACCCGTCACGCATCACGGCTCTCTGCTTTCTGCTCTCCGCTCTCTGCTTTCATCTTTCATCTTTAATCTTCCTCGTCACGCGTAACGTCTTTTCACCCTTGCCCTGAAGGGCGGAGAAAGGGGGAGGTCACTTATTCCCAGCAATAAATTACTGGGCTACTCTCATTCAATTCCTCCGGAATTTAAAAATAACCGTTTTATGTCATTTCGATCCCACCAATACGGGAGAGAAATCTTTTTACTCAAATAGAACCAAAAGATTTCTCTCCGCTTCGCTCATCGAAATGACAGTCACTCGTTACTTGTTACTCTGTCACTTTGTAACTTGTCACTCGTTACTTGCAACTCATCACGCATTACGCATTACGC
>JAJRSN010000015.1 GCA_024278715.1 Calditrichota bacterium | reverse complement strand
TTTTTAGCGCGCGTGGAAGACTATTACAATTTACGCGACGATTTTTTGGCGGCGCTGATTCCCGTTTTTTTTGTTTTGGCTCTGGGTGTGATTATCTTTAATTACTTCCTTTCGGGATTTTTGTTTAAACCATTTAATCAAATTTTAAATGTGATGAAAACTTACAAAGTAGGACAGGGCACGCCGCTGCCGAAAATTGACACTAATACTTCCGAATTTGTTAAAATGCAGGAGCTTTTTCATTTGATGATGAATCAAATCGAAAACGACTACCGCCATCTTAAAGAATATACTGAAAACATGGCGCACGAAATGCAAACCCCGCTGGCGGTCATCCGCAATAAAATCGAAAACCTGATCGCCGACGAGCGGGTGATGTCCGAACATTCAGCCGCAGTTAAAGCAATTTACAACGAAGTCAATCATCTTTCGAGACTCGGTAATGCGTTAAATTTGTTGACACGCATCCAAAACGGCGAGTTCGATAAAGCCGAAATCATTAAGACAAAACAGATTATCGAACAACATTTGCAATCCGTTCGGGAGCTTGCGGAACTCAAGGGACTCAAAATCCGCAGCGAACTTTCAGCCGAACATCAAATGGTAATCGATCCTTACCTGCTGGACATTATCTTGAAAAATCTTTTGCGCAACGCCCTGCATTACGGCGATTCCGCGGGACCCATCATCGTTAAAACAACCGCCGATAAACTTTCCGTTTCCAATTACGGAGCGCCTCTGAAATTTCCGCGGGAAATGTTGTTTAAACGATTTTTCAAACAAAAAGATAATAAAGAATCTCTCGGATTAGGTCTGGCTCTCGTAAAACAGATTTGCGATTTAAACGGATTAAAAATTGAATATCGCTACCATGAAGGTCAACATACGTTTGAAGTTTTCCCCGAGGAGCCTCAAATATCTGATGACGCCAAATAAACAGAGCGTTGTCAAAAAAAACGACCTTTGGGCTTATCCGCCGAAGTTCGCCCGAATGTATCTTTGTACCGCACAAAGCGGTTGACATTACCGAAATAAAGTGTTTCTTTTTACCCTTGTTTTAAAGTTTCCGAGCTTATAAAATATGATTGTTTAACAACATTAAAACACGGGAGTTAAAATGAACCGCTTAAAAAGAACTTTGCTTTTATGGATTGCCTTTTTTATGGTATTTTCTGTCCGATTTCTCGCTGCGCAGGAAAAATCCAAAACGCCCGAATATCGCCAGGGGTTTGATTTCTATTTGATCAATGGAGTTGCCCTTGCCTATCAATATCGCCTAAGTGAAAAAAAGACCATGAGAATTTATGTGGATTTAAGCGGCGGAATCAACGGTCAGAATTCTAAAGGGAATTATGAATACAGATCCCCTTCCGATACAACAAAGCAAAAAGCGGGTTCAGATTTAAAATCCGACAACCAGAGCATTACAATTTCGCCGCAGGTTTATTATCAAATTTACCGCAGAAACATTGTTAAAGTCCATGTCGGCACGGGTCCTATTTTTTCTTTTAGCCGCTCGTGGAGTAAAAATAACAGTACCTACACCAAAAGCGAAAAGTCGGAACATTATTCGGACAAATCGTCCTGGTGGCAAATTGCCGGCGGGCTAAATTTTCTGGCAAAAGCGGAAGCCAATTTATTTAAAACGATTTACATGTTTGCTCAGATAAACACTGCTGTTCTGTACCGATACAAAAAAGAACGATATGATTCAAAGAACAATAACAAACCGACAACCTATAAGTACGAACGCCGCTATCGAATTACGGTAAAAGGCTGGAATTTGGGAATGAACCGCATTCGTTTGGGATTGTCGGTCTATTTTTAGAGGATAGCCGAGCCGGTAATTACACAAAGACCGTTGAAAAAAATCCCGCACACCGTTATTCCCGCCGTTTTGACGATTAAACAGCAGAAAGAGGCAATTTCAAAATTAATCAAAAATCGCCGCTTCTGCTGTTTTGATGGTTTTGCAAGAGACGGCTGTTTCCCGAAGGTTTAAAAGAGGCAGACAAAAAATTCAGAAATTACTGCATTTGAAAGAAAAATGTATTAGCTTTTAATTGTCACAGGATATTTTGATTAAAAATTTGAGGGGGTGAAAATGCGTTCTCTCACATTCGCGCTTTTAATTTTGACTATTCCGGCATTAATATTCGCGGAAGTCGGAAAGATCGGCGGCTTAATAAGGGAACTCTATAACGGTAAACCCGTGGAGGGAGTAGAAGTAAAGTTAATTCCCACAAACAGGACCATTGTTTCCGATTCAAGCGGCACATTTTTGCTGGACAGCGTGGAGGTCGGCGAATACAGCGTGATTTTTTCAAAAATAGGTTATATGCAGTCTGTACTTCCCTGCGTGAAAGTAGAGCCCGATTCAACGACTCGCTTACGTATTATTCTGGAAAAAATTCCGCCGCCGGTGAAAGACAAACTATCTCCGGATGAAAAAAAGATGCACCAAAAAATGCGGAACAAGTAATTTGCATCAGCTCAGCGTACCGCGGCTTCCGTCAATTGTAAGTGTGCAGAGTCTGCGTTTAGCCGCGCAGTAATTCCCAAAGGAAGAGTGGGCTTGTTTTTTATGTGACCGAGCGAAAAACCCACACAGACCGGAAAGTCATAATCTTTGAAAACCTGTTCAATGATTTCTTCCACGCTCAAAGTGTTTGGAAAAGCCGGTTTATAATCGGCGGGTTCGACGGAGGGAAGTTTGTCAAAAATAACCGCTTTGCACCGATCGAACTTTCCGGCGGACTTAAGATGGTTAAGCATACGATCCAAATCGTACGGCTCTTCGCTTACTTCTTCAAAAAACAAAACGGCTCCTTTTGTATCGGGCTCGAACGGCGTGCCGATAGTGGCTTGAAACAGGGTTAAATTTCCTCCGATTAAACGCCCTTCCGCCGCGCCGCCGCGAAACGTCCAGATTCTGTTTGTGGTCTGAAGATTTTCCTCGAACGGAGCGTCTTCAATATCAATCGGAGCGCTTTTGCTGCCGAGTATCCGATTTAAATAGGCGCGGGTGTAATCGGTAAATGTGGATACAGCCACCGGTCCGTGAAAGGTAACAAGACCCGTTTTAGCATGAATCCCCAAAAGTAAAGAAGTAATATCGCTGTAGCCGATTAAAATTTTGGGGTGGCTGCGAATCAATTTGTAATCGAGATAAGGCAATAGTTGTCCGCTGCCGTAACCGCCGCGGATTGCCATTATGGCTTTGACGTCGTCGTCTTTAAACATCTGGTGGAGGTCTTCGACGCGTTCCTGAATTGTTCCTGCAAGGTAACCGAGCTTTTTGCCGATGTTCTTTCCCAATTTGACCTTATAACCAAGATTTTGAATTTTTTCCGTTACCTCAATTACCGTTCGATGAAATTCAAAAAGAGGAGAAGCCGGGGTAATCAATCCGATGGTGTCTCCGGGGTTTAACGCGGGAGGTTTGATTATTTGCCTGGCTTTTACGGGCTCCGGATTTTGGGCAAAAGTCGCAAGAGGCGGAAAAATACTCAATAAACCCGAAAATTTCAGAAAATTTCTTCTGGAAAGCATCATTCCCCCACATTTTTATTTGATAAAATGTAGATAATTTTTATTTTTTTAAAAATATAAAACTGAACGATCATAATCAAAGGATTTAAGGTTTAAAAAGAAAGCGGTAATAAGAATATGGTACAAAAAATATTCAATTTGTCAGAAAACCGGAAAACGGCTTTGCGTATCGCGTTAAGTTATGTTTCCATCGGCGTTTTGTGGATGTTTGTTTTTCGTTTTCTTTTACCACATTTTTTCCACTCCACGGTACCCGCTCAATTTGAAGGATGGCTGTTCATCCTGATTACGGCGTTGTTCATTTATAAATCAATTAACGCTCCCTTGTTAAAAAATCAGCAAATTGCCCGCGCTTTAAAACACAATGAAGAAAAATACCGCACGCTGGTGGAAGATATCAATGAAGTAATTTTTGTTATTGATCAGTTCGGAAAAATCACTTACATCAGTCCGGCAATACACGAATTAACAGGTTACACGCCCAAAGAGATGATCGGGCATCTGTTTTTAGAGTTCATCGCTCCCGAAGATGAAGAACAAATTTATAAGGCGTTTAAAGAGCGTTTGCGTAATATCATAAAACCGATGCAATACCGATTGCTAAGAAAAGACGGGGGCTATCGCTGGGTGCGCAGCTTAAGCAGACCCTTTAATAACCAAAGGGGAAACAGAGGAATCCGCGGCGTTTTAATGGATATTACCGATATGGTGGAAAAAGATAAAGCTCTGATCGAATCGGAAGCCCGCTGGCGTTCGCTGGTGGAGCAGGCTCCCGATTACATCATAACCACCGATTTGCAAGGTAAAATTCAATTTGTCAATCGAAACTTTTTCTCCGTCCCGGAAAACCTGGTCATCGGTCAGATGATTTATGATCTTGTCCCGCAAAGTGAAATGAAAAAAATTCATAAAGCAATAGACATGGTTAATTCCAAAGAATTACCCTATCGTTTCGAAATAGAATTGACCGTTGACGAACAAAAACGCTGGTATTTTATCCGGGTGGGTCCCATCAAAAATAAAGAAAAAATGGTCGGATTAACTTTTATCGCAACCGATATTACAAGGCGAAAAAAATACGAACAGGAGCTGCAGGAATACAGATCGCACCTGCAAAATCTTGTAAGCGAACGAACCCTGAAACTGAAAACCGCTAATCTTGAACTTGACGCCTATAACCGTCTAGTCGATCAAAACCTGAAAAATTTGTTAACCGAAATTTCCGGGTTTGTCGGCGAAATAGAGGTTTTAATCGAAAGCGACACGAACAAGTCTTTAAAACAAAAACTGGAAAAATTGCGAAAGGACGCGCTTCAACTGAATAAGCAGTTTGAAAAACTGTTAAAAAAAGTGCACAGAAATCAGCCGTAATTATCCCTTATTACCCGCCGACCTGAACAGGGGAATAATCGTAAACAAAAGTTGATTCCGGGTTTTTAATTCAAGGTTTTCGCGGCTCCGGTTTCAGGCTTTTCCGCGCGTATGGCTGCCGCCGGATATAAAGCATGAAATAACAAGTTGTCTGAATTATTTATGAGTCCACTACAAAAACCGTGTTCTGTCGTTTTGCACATAGAGAGAAAACTTATAACTCCAATAAAAAACAAGAGATTTCTCGTCGCAAGCTCCTGCTATTGACATCCGATTTTTCAACCTCAAAAACGAGCAATTCTGTTTGCGTCATTGTTCTGACTGCCGCGCCCGAAATTACAGACGATGCTTTTTCGCTAATTCGTTAAGCGTTAATCGGCAGTGGTACCAAGTTACAGGTTGAGTTTAAATTGTCGCTTTAATCTTTAAAAGACTTTAATCTTAATTGCAACCTGGAACCTGCAACCTGCAACTTGTGACTCCGTCACTTGTCGCTTTTATCTTTAATCTTGAAAGGACTTTAATCTTTAATCTTGAAAGAACTTTAATCTTAAATTTTACTTGTCACTAGTCACTACTCGAAATGACAATGATAGACCTTTTTTGAGCGGACCCATTTGTTGTTCTCGGAATTTTTTAAAAAATGTTGCTTTGAACCCCCATCTTTTAGTAGTATTAAACTTTATAAGAAGAAACGTCCGGTAATACATAACCCGAACAAGCCGGTACCATAATGGAGAAAAGTTTGTTAATAGTTATTGGTTAAGTGTCGTGATGAGTAACAAAGTTACAAAGTGATAAGGTCGTGATGAGTGATGGGTAAGAAAAATGAAAAGGGAAAAATGACAAAAGAAAAAAGAGAAAGCGGAATGCAGAAAGCTGTGCCGAGACATCGCAGAAGCCGCTTAACGCTTACACCCTTAACGCTTAACAGATTATGCCAATAAAAGCGATAATTTTAGTGTTAATAGAAAAAAGGTACTCCGATGTTAAAAATAAAAATTTTATTAGTTGAGGATGATTCCGCAGCTAAAGAAACAATTATGGGGATCATAAACAAAGCCCATAATAAATTCGAAATTACTTCAGTCGCGACTTTGAAAGAAGCAAAAAAGATTTTATCCGAAAAGCCTATCGATGTAATTCTTACAAATTATAATCTTCCCGACGGTGCGGCGCCGGAGCTGGCGCTGAATTTCCCGCGGATTCCGATGATTATTTTAACAGACTCGGAAAATGAGAAAATTGCGGCGGATTGCCTTAAAGCCGGGGCTTACGATTACATTGTCAAAGATTTTTCCGAGGAGTTCGGCGAAAAACTGCTCCGGATGATTAATGAGGTTTTAAAACAATATCGTGATGAATTGGAATTTTTAGCGCAAAGACGCGCGGCTCAAAAACTGAGCGCGGATAAGTCCCTTGCAAACGACGAAAAAGAATCGGATGACAGGGAACAAATATTACGCGGTATTGTCGAATCCGCAAAAGATGCGGTTATTTGCGTAAACGGAGAGGGCAAAGTTGTTTTCTGGAATCCGGGCGCGGCAGAAATATTTGGCTATGGCGAAAACGAAACCCTTGGCAAGCCGATTCAGAATTTGATAATCGCCGCAAAAGACCGGGCAAAAGCCGCGCAAAAGATACCGGTGTTTGGGAAAACCGGCAAGGGTAATATCGTCGGAAGAACAATTGAATATGAAGCGGTTAACAAAGCCGGAGAAAGGTTCCCCGTCGAATTGTCGCTGTCGTCCTTTAAAATAGGCGGGCAGTGGTTTGCCGCCGCGATTATTCGCGACATAAGAGAACGCAAAAAGCGCGAACAAAAATTATTGCAAACCCAAAAATTGGAAGCAATCGGGAGACTGGCAGGGGGTATTGCCCATGATTTTAATAATGTTCTGACCGTGGTACGCGGTTACTGCGATTTAATACTTCATGCTCTTGACCGCGACACGCCTTTGTACAAACAAATTGAAGCGATAAACTCAGCCGCCCAATATGCCGAATCGATTACCCGGCAGTTGTTGGTCTTTAGCCAAAAATCGCCGGTTAAAGCGCAGTCTCTGAATGTTAAGGATGTTTACCTGAATCTTGAAAAATTTTTGAACAAAACGCTTGGCGAAAATTGTAAGGTAATTGACGAATTTGAAAATGACCTTCACCCTATTTATGGAGATCCCGCGCAGGTGGAGCAAATGATGATAAATCTGATCCTCAACGCTTGCAACGCCGTTGCCGAAGGAGGAACCGTTTACGTAAAAGCATCGAACCGCCGCCTGACTAAAAAGGAATTGCCGGCTACGCTAAATGAGATAAGCCCGGGCGATTATGTCCAAATTCAAATCCACGATACCGGATCGGGCATGAGCGAAGAGCAAAGACAACATATTTTTGAGCCGTTTTTTACGACCGATAAGAGAGAACGGGGAAGCGGATTGGGACTTTCGGTTGTTTACGGTATCGTTAAAGAAATGAAAGGCTTTATTGAATGCCAAAGCGAAATCAATAAAGGAACTATTTTTAATATCCTTATTCCCGCTTTCAAAAAGAAAGACGAAAAAGCGTCCGCAAAAGCCAAAGGAGAATTGGTCGGCGGAAAAGAAACTATTCTGGTGGTTGAAGACCAGAAAGAGATTCTCATTTTGCTGCAGGAAATTTTAGGAGCCGTGGGCTACAAAACAATCGGTAAGGGAACGGGACAGGAAGCGCTGCAATACTATAAACAACACGGGGAAGAAATCGACCTTTTGCTTGTTGACGTTGTTCTGCCCGATTTTTACGGAACCGAGCTGGTAAAGAAAATTCAGCAGACCAATCCCGAAATCAAGTACATCTTTATGTCCGGATATACGGATAAATTAGACTGGGATAACAATATGGAATTGCTCAAAGGAAGGTTCATACAAAAACCGTTTTTACCCGAGCGTTTATTGCAATTGGTTCGCGGGGTTTTGGATTCCCGTTGAAAAATATCCGCCTAATCCGGTTGATTTTTACCCGAACGGTTAAACAGCCACTTTAGCAAAGGAAAGCCTTGAGTAAAATTTTAAGATATATTTTTTGGGGGTTGATCTTTTCCGTAGTTCTTTTAATCCCTTTATTCATCGGGGAGAGTTCTTTTTCTATTAAAGATTTGTTTTTTAACCGTGATTCCATTTCCGCTCAAATTATTCTGAATATTCGTCTTCCGAGAATCGTCTTCGCTTTTTTGGTGGGCGCGTCCCTCTCTTTAGTCGGCTCGGTTTTTCAGGTGCTTCTTCGCAACGAATTGGCGACGCCTTACACTCTCGGCATTTCGTCCGGCGGAGCTCTTGGCGCGGTTATCGCCATAAAAACCGGATTAATCATTCAGATATTGGGCTTTTCGACCTCCGTAATATTTTCGGTTTCCGGCAGTTTGTTAACTGTGGCGATTATCTATTTTATCGCCCGCGAACGTTACGAACTTTCGACCTTTACCCTTCTTTTAGCCGGCGTAACCATAGGGCTTTTCTTTTCCGCGCTCATCCTTTTTATTCACTATCTGGCTGATTTCACCGAAACCTATCGGATGATACGCTGGTTAATGGGCGCGTTGGATGTGGTTGGCTGGCGCTTTCCCATCACTGTGGCGGCGGTTTTTATTCCTGTTTTTATTTACTTGTACATCCATGCTCCCGCCTTTAATTTGTTGCTCTCCGGAAGCGAAATGGCAAAAGCCCGCGGTGTGGAAGTGCAAAAACTGCAAAAATGGAGTTTTATCATTTCGTCCGTTCTGGTGGGAACGTGCGTTTCAATGGCGGGTCCAATCGGTTTTATAGGTTTGATTGTGCCCCATGTTGTCCGCTTGATTATGGGTCCCGATCATCGGAAGTTGTTCGGAGTGGTTGTTCTGTCGGGCGGTTTGTTTTTGATATGGTGCGACACCATCGCCCGCAGCATAATAGCGCCCGCGGAATTGCCGGTCGGTATTATTACCTCATTAATCGGCGGTCCGTTCTTCATCTATCTTCTGATAAAACACAAGGTCAGCGGCTAAAATTCGTCGTTATTGCCGCCCGCAGCGATTGAAAACAAAATTTTCACCGTACCCGTCTTCAACATAATACAAACGGCAACGGACGTTTCCGTCGGAAGAAACCGAACGCATGATAACCTCGGACTTGGTAAAGGGATAAGAATATTTTGAAGCGATTTTTCGCGCCAGCTTCAGCAAGCGCTGATTGTCAACGGAGTCCGGCACCACAACGTATAAAGCGACTTCACTATTATGCGATTTCAACTTTTCCAGATAGCCAAAATCCAATACTGGCAAAGGAATGTCCGCGATTCCCAAAGCCGGCAATACAATCTGATCGTAATACTTTGAAGCGCCCGGCTTTATCAGGTTAACGGTTAGTTTGCCGGGATAAACTTTTTCCTGATACAATTTACCGATCTGAGACGCTAACTTCTTTGCGCGTTTGTGATTCGGCTCGTTTAGTTCCAGATAGATTATCTGATAGGGTTTGTTCTTGTCGATGTAAAGCGACCCTTTAAATCTCGACATGATGCTGTCGTTAAAAGCAGAAGCCATGCGGATTCGGCTTAAATTGCGCGGACCGACCAAATCGCTGCGCACCCATCCGATTTTGCTACCGGTTTGAATCCTGTACCATCCTTTTTTATTGTCAAGAATAAAAACTTCGTCGCCGTCCTCAAGTTTACCGATGACGGGGTATTTGACGCTGGGTCCGCTTCGCATATTGATGTTTTCTTTGATCACATATTCCGCGCTTAAAGCCGAAGGCGGCGGGGGTTGCTCTTTTTCCGCAACTTTTTTGGTTACTTTCGGAGTGCAGGAGACGGCAATCAATAAAAGCGAAACCCACATCAGGCGAATATGCATGGTGCTGTCCTTTCTGAAAATTTAAAAGCGAAAACTTAAATAAACGATCCCTCGATTGCAACTATTAAAACAGAAAGAATTGAAGCGCCTTAACATTCCGTTTTTCATCTGAAAAAACGGAGTCTTGCAAAATTGTGATATTTTCAATAATGCCCGAGATGAGGAAACAGTCAATCAAAATTTTAACCATGGCGGGTTTAAGTAAAAAGCAGAAACGAAATTTAATCCGTTCCTGCAATTATTTATGATGTGTAAACTCCGCAGCGACTTAGCATTAAAAATTTTGAAGAATTAAAATCAAGCTCCGGTTTTAAGCCGATAGGTTAAAATTATTTTTGTTGTATGGCTTCGAGGTTAATGTTTATTTTTACCTTATCGCTGACCACCAAACCGCCGTTGTCCATGGATTTGCTCCAGTTAATCCCGAAATCTTTCCGGTTCAACGAAGCGCTTCCTTCAATTCCGATGCGGACGTTTCCCCAGGGATCGACAATTTTCCCCGTCACCGTATAAGGAATCTCGATTTTTTTAGTCACGCCGTGCATGGTCAAATTTCCGACGGCGACATAGTTATTGCCTCGTTTTTCAACGCCGTCGGTTTTAAAAGTAATGGTCTTGAAATTTGCCGTGTCAAAAAAATCGGCGCTGCGCAAGTGGTTGTCCCGCTGTTCGTTATCGGTGTCGATACTAACGGCGTTAATTGTTACATCAGCGCGCGTTTTGGTGGCGTCGTTCTCGTCATAATCGATTGTTCCCGAAAAATCGTTGAACTTACCAGTAACCGTTGCAATGACCATGTGTTTAACCGAAAACGACACTCTCGAATGAGCGATATCGATCTTATATTTGTCTCCTGCCATAAGAGAACCGACAAAAAATAAGATCAGCGCCAGATAAAGAAATAGTGATTTGGATTGCATAATATGCCTCCTTTGAATAAATGGTTGTTTTTAAATGTTTGCTTTAATTTCGCTTGATTTTATTGAAACGAATTATGGGTAAAAAAATTCCCATACATTAAATGTATAAACACACAAACGGCAAAAAAATTATTCCCGGAATTTGTCAAGCAGTTTATTGAGCGTTCGAATCTCTTCGTCGGTCAAATTTTCAAAGCGTTTTGCCCAGGCGTCCATTGTAACATCGAGCTCGGATAAAAGTTCAAGTCCTTTTTTGGTGATAATTACATCAACAGCCCGGCGGTCGTGTTCACAAATCCGTCTTTCGATTAAACCTTTTAAACGAAGTTTTTCAACCAGCCGCGAGGCATTGGACATTTTATCCAGCATGCGGTCTTTTAACAAATTCACCGTTGCGGGATTCGGATATTGACCCCGTAAGATGCGCAGAATATTGTATTGCTGTAGTGAAATTCCGTACTCTTTTAATTTTTTTGCGTAATGATAATTAAGCCAGTTTCCGGTATAGATGATGTTAACGATCAATTTTTCGGCTTCGGTTTTAAATGAGCTGGTTTTAATTTCGTCTTCTAATTTCATTAATTGATTTCCTTTTAAGCGTACACCGACAATATATGTATAAACACACAATTTTGCAACAGACCGCATAAATTAGCTTCCGGGCAACGGTAAAAGCCTTGTTGACAGCGGCATGAAGTTTAAATTCAGTTTTCGGGAGCGCAGAAAAGATTTTTGACTTATGAAAAAGCGGAAACCACAAATTCGGCGCTGAAATTAAATTCCTGCGTTTAAATTTAATTTGGAATCGATCGGCTGATGCGGTTGTTTTTCGATGATTTAACATTTTAAAACCGTAATGATTGATCGGGATTTGTTTTGCCCTAAGCAGATAAGCAGCATATTTGTAACAAATTAGCCTCGGATCGGCGGTGAATCTTTGAAAACAACTTACAGCTATTTTTAAAATTTTTTGGAATAATTATCAAAAATATCTAATTTTAATAAAAAGTTAGAATTAAAGCATTCTTTTGAATAGATTAAAATAAAGGAAGATTTATGCACAACAAACTTTTACGACAAGCAAAAATTAAAGAAATTGTTACCACGCAGGTTGTTTCAAGTCAGGAAGATTTACTTGAAAAATTGCGTGCCGAAGGATTTGAGGTTACGCAGGCTACGTTGTCCAGGGATTTACATGAAATGAATATCATTCGTATTCCTCATGAAGAAGGTTATAAATACATTCTCCATCAGGCTGAGAATTCTCAGGCTATTGCCCATATCATCGGAATGGAAATCGTAAATGTGATGAATAATGAGTGCATGGTTGTGGTTAAAACTATGCCCGGTCGGGCACAAGGAGTGGCTGTTTATCTGGATCGTCTTGGCGATAGCCATATTTTGGGAACGGTAGCCGGAGATGATACGATTTTTGTTGTGCCCGATAATCAGAAAAACATTTCGACGATTGTCAAGCAGATACAGGGAATCATGGCAAAATAAGAACGGCTATAACCAATTATCAGTCAAATTTGCTTATGACTTTTGAACCGATGTAAATTATGCGTTTTAGAAAGATATTATGATGAGATTGATCAGGGAGAGCTGATTGAAAGACCCAAGGATTGAAAATATTTTATTAAAAAGCCTGTTACCCGCAGTATTAAAACCAGGCAGATACATAGGTAATGAGCTAAATACTGTTCACAAAGATATTAAAAAAATTAAAAGTCATGTCGCTCTTGCTTTCCCCGATGTTTATGAAATTGGTATGTCTTATATCGGCTTTCAGCTTCTTTATCATATTTTAAATCAACGGCGCGATATTTGGGCGGAAAGAGTTTTTGCTCCGTGGCACGATATGGAAGAACGTCTCCGTCAATTCAAGGTTCCGCTTTACGGGCTCGAATCGTTCACGCCGCTTTCGGAATTTGACGTAATCGGTTTTACTCTTCAATACGAACTGACTTACACAAACATTCTGAACATGTTAAACCTGGGGGGAATACCGCTGTGGTCAACGGAGCGCGGAGAAGGCGACCCTTTTATTATTGCGGGCGGTCCGTGCAGTTGTAATCCCGAGCCGGCGGCTGATTTTATCGACGCTTTTTTGATCGGCGACGGAGAAGAAGCCGCGGTTGAAATAGTAGATGCCATCCGTCGCGGCAGGGAAAATAAGAAATCCCGCGAATCGATCTTATTTGATCTGAGCCAAATTCAGGGCGTGTATGTGCCTCGTTTTTACGAACCCGTTTACGATGAAAAAGGCGTTCTGCTGGAAGTCCGACCAAAAATTAAGGGAGTGCCTGCGGTAATCAGAACGCGTTTGGTAAGCGAATTAAAAGCGGATTTCTATCCCGACAAACCCATTATTCCCCTTATTGAGGTAACTCACGATCGGCTTTCGCTTGAGGTGATGCGGGGATGCACCGAGGGTTGCCGGTTTTGTAATGCGGGAATGATCTATCGCCCTGTGCGGGAGCGCGATCAAAACGATGTGCTTAAACAAATGCAGGAGGGATTGGCAAATAGCGGATACAACGAGGTTTCGTTTTTATCTTTATCGATTTCGGATTATTCGCAATTAACCGAGCTAATGCTTGAAAGCCGACGCGCGTTGCAGAACACACAGGTCAGCGTGTCTTTCCCGTCAATGCGTCTCGATAGTTTTAGCGAGCAGATTGCCGATTTTGTCGCTCAGGTCCGTAAATCCGGTTTTACGTTTGCCCCTGAAGCCGGAAGCGAGCGATTACGACGGGTGATAAACAAAAACATTACAGAGGAGGATTTGTTTAAATCTGTTGAAATCGCTTTAAAAAACGGATGGAAGTTAATTAAGTTTTATTTTATGATCGGGCTTCCTACGGAGACCGATGAGGATGTGCTTGAGATTGCTCATCTTATGAATCGTCTGGTAAAAATGAGCAAACAATACGGAAAGGCTCAGTTTAACGTGTCCATTTCGCCTTTTTCGCCCAAAGCCCACACCCCGTTTCAATGGGAGCGGCAAAATTCAATTGAAGAAATCTGGCACAAAATCGACCTTTTAAAGCCCCAGCTTCAAAAACAGCGCCGGATACGATTAACGTGGCGGGATCCGGACGTCTCGTTTTTAGAGGGTATTTTGGGACGCGCCGACAGGCGGATGGGTAAAGTTATTTATGATGTCTGGAAAAACGGCGGAAAGTTTGACGGATGGGCGGAGCATTTTAAATTTGATTTATGGAAGCAGGTGTTAAAAAGCAACGGCTATTCGTGGGATAAGCTGACCGCGGAAATTCCCGAAGACGCCTGTTTGCCCTGGGATCATATTGACAAGGGCGTCACTAAAAAATTTTTACTTAAAGAGCGAACAAGAGCTTACAAGGAACAGGTAAGCCCGGATTGCAAGCCGAATAAGTGTTTGGCGTGCGGTCTGCAACGCAAAGGGGTGTTTGCCGAACTTGTGGATTGTTACAAAAAAGCTCAAGAAAATGTTAAGCCGCTTTTGGTTGAAAAACCGTCGTCCGATAGCGGCAAAGCGCCGGCGCCGCAAATCGCCGAAAATACTTCCGTCCGTTTCAGGGTTCAGTTTAAAAAAGAGGGCTATGCGTCTTTCTTATCGCATCTTGACCTGGTGCGGGTGTTTGAACGTGCTTTCAGAAGAGCGCGAGTTCCGTTGGTTTATAGCCAGGGATTTAATCCGCGCCCTAAAATTTCATTTGGGCAGCCGCTTGCTTTGGGTATAAAAAGCAAGGCTGAATTTTTTGATATCGAGATCAAGGCTGGCTACGGCATTGATCTAAAAGCGCAGGTCAATCCGTATTTACCGGAAGGATTGAAAATTCTCCGCGTGCGTCCGATCAAAAGCAAAACGTCGTCGCTTTCTCAGGCTATCAATGTTTCGGAATATGAAATTATCATAGACGGCTCGGATGTCTCGTTAAAAAAGATTGATCAAACAATCGGCAAAATCCGTCGCAGCCCCACGCTTGTGATTCAGCGTCAAAGAAAAGGCGACCTCAAATCAATCGATATCCGTCCGTTTATCGATTCAATCCACCGCCGGGGCAGGCGTCTGATCGTCAGGACAAAGAGCGTTGACCGGCGTTCGCTGCGCATCGACGATTTTTTGAAAGTTCTGTTCAAACACTCCGAGCAAATCGATGTGATTCGCAAACGCCAGTTAATTAGATCAGGTAAGGAAGAAAAAACACCCCTTGAAGTACTTTCCTGAACGCTCGGGTAAATTTAAATTTTTATTAATCCTCCTCTGAAATTACATTTTAACATGAATACTGTTAAATGATGACTTATGACGAAGAAATAACAGGAATACAACCATGACTAAAGAGATTATAATTAATGCTACAAACGAAGAGACCAGAATAGCAATTTTAGAAGATTCCAAACTCGTAGAATTATTTGTGGAACGACCCGAATACGAACGTATGGTCGGAGATATTTACAAAGGCAGAGTAAGCCGGGTTCTTCCCGGCATGCAGGCTGCTTTTATTGACATCGGGCACGAACAAAACGCCTTTTTACATTTTGCGGATTTTGATACTTCGTACCTTGATTATTTTGTTGATTACGAAGATGAAGAACACATCGATAAAGACCATTACAACTCGGAACGGAATTTTAACGTTTACCGCGATCTGAAAAAAGATCAGGATATTCTGGTCCAGATTATCAAAGAACCGATCGGCTCCAAAGGATGCAGAGTTACCTCGGGCATCGCTTTGCCGGGGCGATTTTTGGTGCTGATTCCCGGTAAGCGGCATATCGGTATTTCCAGAAAAATTCAGAATCCCAAAGAACGCAAGCGATTACGGGATATTGCCAGACAAATAATCCCGCCGCATTTCGGATTGATTATTAGAACCGTGGCAGAAGGCAAGCCCGATAAGGTAATCAAAAAAGATCTGAATAATTTGCTGAACACTTGGCGCAAAATCGAACGTAAAATAAAGCGTCAGAAAGCCCCGGTGTTGTTGTACAAAGACATGGCTATGGCTTCCAGCATCATCCGCGATCTTTTTACCGCAGACGTTGATCGCGTTGTTGTGGATTCACGTAAATTGATGCGCGAACTGGTTTCTTATATTAAGGATGTCGCTCCTCAATTAAAGGACAAAATTTCCTATTATAAAGGGATGTTGCCCATTTTCGATAAATTTAATATCGAAAAAGAAATTGAAAAGATGGGTAACAGCAAGGTTTGGCTGAAAAACGGCGCCTATATTGTTGTTGAACCGACCGAGGCGCTGGTTTCCATCGATGTGAACAGCGGCAAATTTATCGGTAAAAAAGACCATGAAACCAATTCCTTAAGGATCAATCTGGAGGCGGCGCGCGAAATTGCCCGTCAGACGCGTTTAAGAGATCTGGGCGGAATTATTGTTATTGATTTCATCGATATGGTGGAAGAAGAAAATAAAAAGAAGGTCTATAACGAATTAAAGAAAGAATTTAACAAAGATCGATCCATCACAAAAATTCAGGACATGAGCCGTTTCGGATTAATTGAAATGACAAGGCAGCGTGTAAGACCGCCCGTTCTTTTAAGTCTTAAAGATAGCTGCCCCACATGCCACGGAACCGGTCTTGTGCCCACAATTCACGCTGTGGTCGGAGATATCGAAAGATGGATTCAACGTTATCGCTCTACACACGGGGACCGCAGAATTACAATCCATGTTCGCCCGGACGTTTATTCTTATATGAAAAAGGGCACCTACAACCCGTTGCTTAAGCTGATGTGGAAATATTGGATTAAAATAAGATTGATTCCGGATGAGAATTTACCGATCGGTTCTTTTGAGGTTTATGACAAGGATGATAAAAAGCGAATAGATGAAGGATTAAAATAGTTTGACAAATCTATGAAATGTATTTAAATTAATTGATCGATTTTTTATGGAATTAACATAGTCTTAGGAGTAATAGCATGTACGCTGTTGTTGAAATAGCAGGGCAACAATTCCGAGTGGAGCAAGATAAAAATATTAAAGTGCCTTTATTGCACGAAGAGCCGGGGAAAAAGGTCACTTTGGATCGTGTTCTTTTTTATACCGATGCAAAGGGAAAGCATCATCTGGGAACGCCGCTTGTTAAAAATGTAAAAGTAGAAGCCAAAGTGATTGAACACGGACGCAATAAAAAAGTAATCGTTTTTAAGAAAAAACGTCGTAAAGGCTACCGGGTAAAAAACGGACATCGCCAGCATTTTACGCTCTTGCGTATTGAGAAAATAGCAACCACAAGAGCCAAAAAAGCAGCTGCCCCTAAAGCAGAAAAAACCGGCGAGGCAAAGGAGGAATAGCATGGCACATAAAAAAGGTGTTGGAAGTTCCAGAAACGGGCGCGAAAGTCATTCCAAGCGCCTTGGCGTAAAGACATTTGGCGGACAATTCGTAACCGCAGGATCGATAATTGTACGTCAGCGCGGCACCAAAATCCATCCCGGCGAAAATGTAGGCAAGGGCGGAGACGACACCCTTTTTGCCAAAGTGGACGGTTATGTAACATTCGAGCGCAAAGACCGCAGTCGTAAAAAAGTAAGCGTTTATCCGAAGACGGTAAACTAATTTAAAAAACAGCTTACGTGATTATCAAATGCCCTGTGTTTAACCATATAAAGAGGTGCGCAAATGGAAAAAAATGTTGGCGGTTTTGACAAATGGTTCCGTATTATTCTCGGAATTGTACTGTTAGCGCTGGTTTTTATCGGACCACAAACCAATTGGGGTTGGCTCGGACTTATTCCTTTGGCAACCGGTTTGTTTAATTTTTGTCCCCTTTATCTTCTGTTTAAAGTAAATACTCATAAGGGAAGTTAGCGCTAATATAGTCCGAATCCCTCCTTTAGATTTAAGTGTAGATGGTTAAGACAACTATCTGCACTTTTTTTTTACAGAAACAGGAAACAGAGGTTCTGTTTGTCGGCGCATTGAAGAAAAAAACACAGCGGAAATTTGTATCTAAAATAAAAGAGGAAAGAAATGCTCAGGGTTTTTGTCTTGGTTTGTTTGGTCGTCTTGAGTACCGGAGCTTTAAGCGCTCAAAATAAAGCTCTTTTGGATCACTTAAAGAAAATCGAAAAAAAGCAAAAAAATTACAATAAACTGAAACCCGGGTGGAATTTAAACCTTTCAACTTCGTTGACGGTTACCCAGACTGCGTACCATCAATGGGCGTCGGGAGGGTCGAATGTGTTTGTTTGGGTGGCTGATTTTAACGGCACGGCGATTTTTGATACGACAAACTGGAACTGGGCGAACGAATCGAAAATAGTGTTCGGGCAATCAAAACAAAACGGAGAATTATCGCGCAAAACCGACGATTTAATCGATCTCGAATCGGTTTTGACCTTTAAGCAAAAAAAATATTTAAACCCTTATGTTTCAATGAACTTTCAAACGCAGATGGCGCCCGGATACAGGTATGAAAAGGAATCCCGGGTTGAGATTTCCGATTTTTTTGATCCGGCTTATTTAACCAACGGCATCGGGATCGGATATTCTCCTAAAAAAACTTTTCGCACGCGGGTAGGTTTTGCCGCCCGGACGACTTTTACAAACGAATTTCAGAATTATGCGAAAAATAAAAAAATTAATATCGAATCGGGGCTGCAGTGGGTAACCCACGCGGAACGCCGCTTTTGGGATCATTTTTTAGTGCGGTCCCGCCTGAATCTCTTTTCGTCGTTTGAACGTTTCGAGTACGGCAACATTTATTGGGATACGTTGATGCAGGCATCTTTAACCAAATACATAATAATAAACATTCAGACCTTGGTTATTTACGATGCGAAGGTATCCAAAAAAACGCAGGTTAAAGAGGTCTTAAGCGTGGGGCTTAAATATACGTTCATTTGAGGGTAATAAAATATCTGTGGGAAAAGGTTTATAAAAAATTTGACTCTGCAAGGTATTATATTTAAATTTTAAGATTCATTTTGATTTAAGTTTGGAGGAACGTCTTGAAAACCTATATAGCGAAAGAACAGGAAATTGAAGAGTCGAAACGCTGGTATGTTGTTGATGCGGAAGGCAAGGTATTAGGGCGTTTGGCTAGTCAAATTGCGCATATTTTACGCGGAAAACATAAACCCATTTTTTCACCGCATCAGGATGTTGGTGATTTTATCATTGTAATCAATGCCGAAAAGGTGAAATTGACCGGAAACAAGATGGAGCAGAAAACCTATTTTCGTCATTCCGGTTATATCGGCGGCACAACGTTTACACCGGTATCGTTGATGTTAAAAAAGCATCCCGAACGGGTGATTGAGTTTGCGGTAAAACGTATGTTGCCCAAGAACGCCCTGGGTCGTCAAATGTTTAAAAAATTAAAAGTTTATGCGGGAACGAACCATCCGCATCAGGCGCAAAATCCGGAAGTTTTGGATATAAAAGCATAAAAAGCGGGAGCAGTCTGAATGGAAGTATATGTTGCAACTGGCAGACGTAAAGAAGCCGTTGCCCGGGTCAGAATGAAACCTGGCACTGGTAAATTTGTGATCAATGGCAAAGAAGGTTTACTCGAGTATTTTAAGCGTGAAACCTTATTAATGGATATTGAGCAGCCCTTAATTCTTACAGATACCGTTGATAAATTCGATTTTTTTATTCGTGTTGACGGTGGCGGATTAAGCGGACAGGCGGGAGCGGTTCGTTTGGGAATTGCCCGCGCTTTGGTTGCCTACAGCGAAGATTTTAGAATGCCTCTGCGTCGGGGCGGTTTTCTGACTCGCGATCCGCGTCAGGTTGAGCGGAAGAAATATGGTCTGGCTAAAGCCAGAAAACGCTTCCAATTTTCCAAACGTTAAAAATATTTTTTTTGCTTATAGTACAAGCCAGAGGTCAATCTGGCTTTTTTGTTGTAAAAACACACATCAGCCGTTTCCTCCCCGGGTGTCCGCTTTATAAGCGGATTGGGAAGTGTAATAGGTTGGTGGAGGTTTAACCCAAAGATTAAAGGAGTTTTTATGCCAGCAGTTTCACTGGAACAGTTGTTAGCCGCCGGTGTTCATTTCGGACACCTCACTCGCCGTTGGAATCCCAAAATGAAGCCGTACATTTTCATGACCAAAAACGGGATTCATATTATCGATCTTAAAAAAACCCAACAAGCTCTGGATCGCGCCGTAAAGGTGGTTCACGAAGTTGTGAGCGAAGGATATGAGGTCTTGTTTGTCGGCACTAAACCGCAGGCAAAAGACATAATCGTATCGGAAGCCGAGCGTTGCGGAATGTTTTATGTAACGCATCGCTGGTTAGGCGGTATGTTAACCAACTTTGCGACCATTAAAAAATCCATCAAGCATTATAAAAATTTGGAGAAAATGAGCACCGACGGTACTTATGAAAAAATCTCCAAAAAAGAACGTTTGATGGTTGAGCGTGAAAAAGAGAAGTTGCATCGGGTTCTTGCCGGTATTCTTGAAATGAAACGGCTGCCGGGTTTGGTGTTTATCGTTGACACCAATAAAGAGCATATTGCCGTGAATGAAGCGCGGAAAATGAATATTCCCATTATTGCCATGGTCGATACCAATGTCGATCCCACGGTGATTGATTTTCCTATTCCGGCAAACGATGACGCGGCAAAGAGTATTAGCCTTATTACCAGTAAAATTGCCGACGCCATAATCGAAGCGCGGCAAAAATTAAACGAGAAAAAAGCATTGGATGAGGCGGCAAGGAAAGACGAAAAGAAGCGGGAAACCAAACCCGCTAAAGAAGCTGCCCGCCCAAAAAAGGATGAGAAAAAAGTGGAAAAGGAGTCTGAGTAATGGCAGATATTACTGCATCGATGGTTAAAGAACTGCGCGATAAAACAGGCGCAGGAATGATGGATTGTAAAAAGGCTCTGCAAGAGGCAGAAGGTGCTTTTGATAAAGCCGTTGAACTTTTAAGAAAAAAGGGAATAGCCAAAGCAGCAAAACGGGCGGAGCGGGAAGCCAACGAAGGCGTGGTTACCGCATACATTCACCCGGGAAGCAAATTAGGCGTTTTGGTTGAAATTAACTGCGAGACGGACTTTGTAGCCAAAACCGAAGATTTCCAGAATTTCGCCAAAAACGTGGCAATGCATATAGCAGCCAGTAATCCCTTAGCCATAAGAAGAGAAGATCTGGATTCCGAGTTTATCCGCAAAGAAAAAGAGATTTTCAAAGAACAAGCGTTGAGTTCGGGTAAACCCGAGCACATCGTGGATAAAATTGTCGAAGGGCGTCTGGAAAAGTATTATTCCGAGGTTTGCTTATTGGAGCAGCCTTATGTAAAGGATCCGGACAAAACAATCAAGGAACTTTTAGTAGAGACCATCGCCAAAATCGGCGAAAATATTACCATTAAACGTTTTGCTCGTTTTCGTATCGGAGAGTAAGTATGTCCGAATCTCCACAAATCAAATATAAACGGGTATTGCTTAAACTTAGTGGAGAATCTCTTGCCGGTGATATCGCATTCGGTATCACCGCTTCTCAATTGGAGTATTTTGCGTCCGAAGTCAAAAAAATTCACGATCTCGGCGTTCAGGTCGCCATTGTAATCGGCGGCGGAAACATCTTCAGGGGCTTGTCGTCCCACAAGGTCAATATTGACAGGGTTGACGCCGACCGAATGGGAATGCTGGCTACGGTAATCAATGCCCTCGCGTTACGGAGCGTTTTTGAGCAGAATCAAATTCCCGCCCGCGTGCTTTCGGCGGTGGATATCGGATCTTTTGTTGAGCCCTATTCCAACGATCGCGCAGTGGAGCATCTGAAAGAAGGTCGGGTGATCATTCTTGCGGCTGGAACGGGCAACCCCTATTTTACGACAGATACCGCGGGAGTTTTACGCGCCATTGAGATTAAAGCGGATGTGCTTTTAAAAGGCACCCGCGTAGATGGGGTTTATAATGCAGACCCGGAAAAGGTTGAAGATGCGATTAAATTTGATAATTTAAGCTATATGGAAAT
This sequence comes from Calditrichota bacterium, assembly GCA_024278715.1. Taxonomy (GTDB): domain Bacteria; phylum Calditrichota; class Calditrichia; order Calditrichales; family Calditrichaceae; genus Caldithrix. The sequence continues at coordinate 1,159 of JAJRSN010000015.1, read as the reverse complement.
CGTAAGACGCGGCTTGAAAGTTATGGATACAACTGCGATAACTCTGGCTATGGAAAATCAGTTGCCGATCATAGTATTTAATTTCAACATGCCAGGAAATTTAAATAAAATTGTTTTCGGGGAACCGGTAGGTACCAAAGTGCAGGGGTAATTCTATGGAAGCAAAAGAAATAATTAAAGATGCAAAAAGACGCATGGACGGTGCGATTAACGCTTTCCATGATGAGCTTGTCAAAATCAGAACCGGCAGAGCTACGCCAGCTATATTGGACGGCGTGAAAGTTGACTATTACGGACAAAAAGTTCCTTTGAATCAAGCCGCCACAATTACAGCTCCCGAACCGAGATTGCTGGTGGTTCAGCCCTGGGAAAAGAAGATGTTAGCCGAAATCGAGAAAGAAATCTTAAAAGCCGATTTGGGACTCAATCCCGGCAACGACGGCAACGTGATTCGCATTCCTATCCCGCAGCTAAGCGAAGAACGTCGTAAAGATCTGGCGAAATTGGTTCATAGATTCGCTGAAGAAGCGCGAATAGCGGTACGAAATGTCCGCCGCGACGCCAATGATCATCTGAAAAAATTAGAAAAAAATCATGAAATCAGCGAAGATGAATTGAGTATTTATCTTGACGAAGTACAGGAAATTACAAATGAACATGTTAAAAAGATCGATGAGATGATGAAGACCAAAGAAGAAGAAATTATGAAAGTCTGATCGTTTTATTTTTATCGGGTCGGGTAAATGTCGGCTCTACCCGACCCATATCCTTCCTTTTTCCGATAAACATGATTCAAAAAACAGGTTATTTGCCTTCAATTCCTTTTATTTCTTAAAAAATTGATAATATTCATTAAATAAATCCTATTCTTTCCGATTAATATACAAGGACGTTAACGGTTATGGTTAAACTTAGAACTTAAATTACAGGGATGGGTAAAATTTAACTAATGGAAAACAATTTTGATTTCTAACACAGTATAAAATCTAAAAATTGGTAAACTTTAAAGTATTTAATTAATTTGGTTTAATCAAGAGAAAAAGAATGCAGACGACCCCTCAGAGAAATACGTTGATTGTCGGATGGAATATCGAAGCCGTATCTTTGTATGATCGCATAATCGATACTCCCGCCATAGGCTATAACGTACGCGGCTTTA
>JAJRSN010000242.1 GCA_024278715.1 Calditrichota bacterium | reverse complement strand
TATGGAAAACATTGGCGCCAGAGAAATCAAATCGATTGAACAAATACCGGGTTTTACGAATATTTCCGGTTTTTCATCATTCATTGGCTATCTGGAAACGGATACAAACAAAAAACTTTTATCCAAATGGAAAAAGACAACCGCCCGCAAAAAAAGACTAAGATTGATTGCCGTCGGCGCTTCGGTTTCGGTTTTTATCATTCTGTATTTATACCGACAAAACCTTCTTTTAGAAGCGATGTTAAGTCTTGCCGGCTTTAGCATTGCCTCTGTTTTTACCTTCCTTGCCGCAAGCCGCGAAAAAAAAGCCCGCACCGATTATTTTGACGATCGCCGGAATTACGGAATTAAAATCGCGGATTTTGTCTCTTCTTTGCTGCAGGCAAGTTACCACAGTTTCTTTAACGGAGAACTGTTCATCTATTCAGATGATTTTTGTTCTTTAATATGGATCGATAACGGCAATATGGTCACCTATCAAAAAAAGAATATTAAAGATGTGAATCTTGAGCGCGTAAATATTAAAAACAAGAAAAAGCCGCTTTTCAAGACAGTATTAGGCGCTGCTGAAAATGTAACCCCAAAGATAAAAAATGATTATGAGTGGCGGCTCGATATCTTTGGTAGTCTGCAGGAGTATTCCAAAATTACGTTAATATTCAGAGAAGAAGAGCAGGATATCGCCAAACGCCTTAAAACAATTTTGAAACCAAAAAAGAAGTAAACCCAATTCGGGCTACGGCTAAAATCAAATACTATGAAAATTAAAATTTCAGAGGGAAAATGAAACTTCCAAAATTTTATTTAAACCTGATAACCGTTTTATTGATTTTGTGTGAATTTTCGTTCGCAGAATCAGTCACGGCAAAAAAAGCGCTTTCTCCGGTGGCGGTTGACGGTACGTTAGAGGAATCGATTTGGGCAATTACTAATCAAATCTCACTGGTAAGTTCCGGCTCCACCGATAATACGGCGTATTTTGGCGTTCTTTGGGATGAAAATTATTTGTACGTCGGCGTAAAAGTGAAAGACGCTAATCTCGTTAATGACGGAAGAGTAGCCTGGCATAACGACGGAGTCGAAATTTGCATTAACGGCAACAATAACAAGGGAAGCGGTTTTGATTTACACGACAGACAGTTTATCAAAACCTATAACAGCTACTGGATACAGGAAAAAGAAGGATACAATAAAGATGTAAAGCAAGGGTGGGCTTTAACGGACGATGGCTATTCAATGGAATTTGCCATACCATGGAATAATTTTAGCGTTACTCCGGCAGCCGGAAATAAAATCGGATTCGATATGGCGGTCAATGACGATGATAACGGCGGTTATTGCGACGGACAATTGCTTTGGAGCGGTAATAGTAATTATTACAAAGATCCGTCGTTATGGGGCGAGCTTTTGTTGTCTGCCGAAACAGTCTCTTACGCCGGCGGATATATTGCCCTTGTAAATCCAAACGGCGGAAATTTTCTTGTCAGCGGTAAGACCTTTAATATCGAATGGGAAAGCAGCGGCTTTAATTATGTTAATATCGAATACAGCACCGATAACGGAAACGTCTGGAATACGCTTGCTTCAAACATTCCGGCAAATACCGATTCTTATAGCTGGAGCGTGAACGCCGCGCCTTCGGAACAATGTAAAATAAGAATATCCGATTCAAATAATTCGGCTTTTAATGATATAAGTGAAAAAGTATTTACGGTTTCGGATATTCTGGATGCGGTGGGACCGCTGGTGACGAATATCTGGCAAAATTACAAATTTCCATATAACGCCTACTTTCCCGAAGCTTCGGACGGAATAAACGGTCGCGTCGGCAACGCCTGCGGACATACAGCCATAGCAAAGATTTTACATTACTGGGAATTCCCAATTGTCGGCAACGATGAACTGACGTTTACCGATGTGGGCGGATATAGCTGGTCTGCAAATTTCGCGGCGACAACCTATAATTATGACAATATGCCGGACTATCTGCCTTACGGCAGCTCCGAAGCCGAATATGCGGACGTTGCCACGCTGGTGTATCATGCCGCCACTTCTATGCATGACTATTGGGGCAGCGGAACGAACATAACAAATATGGCTTATGCAATGAGTCATTATTTTAATTTTACCAATGCTCAAGCCGTTAGCAGGTTTGATTATACCAAGGCTGAATGGACCGCATTGTTGAAAAACGAGATCGATCAGGGCAGGATCGTTTTGGTGGGCGGAATGAGTCTGGATATTTGCGGCGAATGGCATGAAGGAAATTGTATTGCCGGGCATTGGTATATCTGTGACGGATATAACGCCGACGGCGAATTTCACCTGAGATACAATTACGGCGATTATGATTATTTTTATGATGTGAATGAGTTCGCCGATCATTCGTATGATCTCAAAATTCTGATCGGTCTGGAACCAAACCTGAACGGGAAAGAACTTACCCTGCTCTCGCCCAACGGAGGAGAGCTGTTTTCAAATACAAGAGAAACTGAAATTACTTGGAACAGCACTAATATCTCAAATCTTAAAATCGAATATACAAGCGAGAACGGAAAGGAATGGAAAAAAATAACCGAAGGCGCCGCGGCTGGCAGCGGTAGTTATACCTGGTATTTACCCGAGCTCGTTTCGGATCGCTGCAAAATCAGAATATCAGACGCATCCGATGTAAATGTTTACGATAAAAGCGACGATGTATTTGAAATTGCCAATGATTCGTTAACCCTTCCCCCCTATTTTACCGACTACGATGCTTTTATTACCAAGTTAACCAATTTAACTAGTTCTTCCGACAGCAGCGCCCGATTAGACCAATTTTGGAATGAGCTCATAGCCACGGAGAATTTCCCGTTTGCCATAGATAAAAGAGTAGCGTTTTTGTATCGCGACGCCGCAAGTAAAATAAATTTTGCGGGAATGTTCAATAATTGGGATATGAATGCCGACGCCGCTAATAGTCTTGGCGTAAGCGATATTTGGATGTTGGAAAAAGAGTTCCCGGCGGATACAAGGTGCGAATATAAGATTGTTCGCAACGGAAGTGAATGGCTGACAGATCCGTACAATCCGCATCCCTTGGTCGGAAATTACGGAAACTCGGAATTATGGATGCCCGATTATGACAAACATACCGAACTCATTTTTAGAGCGGAAATTGCCAAAGGAACTTTGAGCAGCAACATTAAAAAGAATAGTTCAAATTTGGGTTATTTATGCCAGTACCGTGTTTATACTCCCGCAAATTACGCCTCTTTGTCAAATTTATCCGTTGTATATGTAACAGACGGGCAAAATTATTCTAATGATTCCATGGGGAAAATGGTCATGGTGCTGGACAACCTGATCGCCGAAGAGATAATCGAACCGCTTATTGTTGTTTTTCTCGACCCCCGCGATCCGAATAACTTGTCTTATGACAGGCGCGGCAGCGAATACCGCAATAATATGAAATTTGTCAATTATGTTACCCGGGAACTCATCCCGGATGTGGACGCGGCGTATAAAACAAATGCAGCGCCCGAGGCGCGGGCAATAATGGGAGCCTCGTACGGAGGTTATAATGCCGAATATTTCAGCGTAGCGGCTCCTGATTATTTTCGCAATTTTGGCATGAACTCTCCCTATTTACATCCCAACGGCGATTACGACATTATCGCAGAGTTGAAAGCCGCCCCTCTCGAAAATATGGTTTTGTACATGAGTTCCGGAATATTTGATGCGGATGCCCAAAGATATTGCACCCAGCTTAAAGATGTGTATGATCAAAAAGGAAAAGATTATAAATATACGATTATCGGCGACGGACATACCTGGCAAAACTGGAGCCGGCTTATCGCCGATGCGCTTGAATACTTTTTTGCTAAGACGGAAACAGTATCGCTGACCCTCGCTTCTCCTAACGGAGGGGAGTACCTCATATCCCGCAGCACCACCAACATTCAATAGAATGTTAGTCTTGTTGCGGATATTAAGATTCAATTTTCGGAAAATAACGGATC